>JAAXUL010000592.1 GCA_013336035.1 Chloroflexales bacterium | reverse complement strand
CTGCTCGGCGTCGAGCTCGCGCATCCAGGCGCCCAGCTCGCGGGCGGCGGTGGGGCCGACCTCGTTGGGGGTGATCTTGCGGTCGAGGAGCCAGGCGCGGGCCTCGGGGTTGGCGACGACCTCCTTGAGCAGCTCGTGGACGAGCAGCACCTCGACCCCGTACTCGCTGCGCATCAGGTCGACGAAGGCGTCGTGCTCGCGCCGGGCGCGGCGGACCCAGATCACGTCGTCGAAGAGCAGCTCGCGGCAGTTCTGCGGCGTGAGCCGCTGCATCTCGACTCCTGGCCGATGCACGATCACGGTGCGCAGCTTGCCGACCTCTGAGTGAACACCATACTTGCCCATGGTCGCTCCCTTTGTCTCATCCCATACTGTGATAGCCGCCGTCCACGTAATGGCCTCCTCCCTAGAATGACACCCCGATCAGCGCGATCATCAGCGTCAGCTCGAGGCAACGCAGGGTGTCGCGCTGCAGGGCCGCCAGAATCTCTTCGCGACTAAGGAGCCACCAGATTCGCTGCGCCTTGACGCGCAGATACCGCCCTCGCTCGACCATCGCCGGCACGGTCGCGAGGCGGAAGAGGCGCCGTGTGTGCAGCGTGCCCAGGGCACCCCAGATGCCGATAAGCAGAAGCTGGAGAACTGTTTCCATCGTGATACCTCCATAGCTGGAGCCTGCCAGAGCTGATGACAACGGTCAGGATCATCGGGAGCCACCCCCACCTGACCAGGTATAGCCTCATTACAGCCGGAACAGGGCTGCTCAGCATCACGCACCAGGAGTGTTTCCGCCTGATCCCTTGCGGGGGCCGCCACTGGTCCGCGGTGAGCAGCGGCGCCCCATCCGCGAAGACGAGCGCCAGACACTCTGGCCGGGCCCTGACCAGCGTGACGCCGGGGTAGTTCACTTCTCCTGGGCCGCCAGCGACACGCCCTCCGCCTGTGAGACGGCGGGGGGCTCCTCTGGGCCGAGGCGCTGGACGTTGATGCCTGCGAAGCCGTAGATCAGCCCCAGGAGGAAGTTGAGGAAGTTGAAGAAGCAGTACGGGAAGTAGACGAAGGTCGACACCCCCAGGGCGGCAGACATGTAGGCGCCGCACGAGTTCCACGGGATCAGCGGCGAGGTCACCGTGCCCGCGTTCTCGACGGCCGTCGCCAGGGTCTCGGGGTGGAGCCCGCGCTGGCGGAAGACCACCATGAACATGCGCGCCGGCAGCACGATGGCGATATACTGGTCGCCCGCGACGATGTTCAGCCCCACGGAGGTGAGCATGACGGCCGCGATCGTGGCGCCCGCCGACTTGACCTTGCCGACGAGCGGGTCGATCAGACGCTGGTTGAACCCGGCGTAGTCCATCATTGCGCCGAACGACATCGCCCCGAGGATCAGCCAGACCGTCAGCAGCATGCTGCTCATGCCCCCGCCGGTGAAAAGCTGGTCGATCGGCGCGACCCCGGTGGTAGAGACGAAGCCGTTCGCCATTGCCATCCAGACACCCTTGAGCAGGGCCAGTGGGGTGCTCAGCTCCGGGTTGGCCACGAAGTTCAGGACCACCTGCGGCTGCATGACCACGGCCACCAGCCCGCCCACCAGGGCCCCGATCAGGATGGAGAGGTAGGCCGGGTACTTGCGTAAGCCCAGCACCAGCAGCACCACCATCGGGAGCAGGTTCCATAGGGAGATGGTGTACGTGCTGGCGAGGACGGCCAGGGCCTCGTCAGGGTTGACCGGAGGGGCGTCGATCTTCTGGTAGCGGCCGATCAGGAAGAAGATGCCCAGGGCGATCAGGTAGGCCGGGACGGTCGCCTTGGCCATGCTGCGGATGTGGGCGTAGACGTCGCTGCCGACGATCTGCGGCGTAAGGATCGTCGTCTCGGAGAGGGGCGTCATCTTGTCGCCAAAATACGCGCCCGAGATCACCGCGCCCGCCGTGATCGCCGTGTCGGCGCCGATGGCCTTGCCGATCCCGATGAAGGCCACCCCGATCGTGGCCGCCGTCGTCCACGAGCTGCCCGTCACCAGGCCGACCAGGCCGGTGATCAAGGCCACGGCGAGGTAGAACCAGCTCGGGTTGATGTACTGGATGCCGTAGTAGACGATCGTGGCGATGGTGCCCGACAGCTGCCAGACGCCGATCAGGGCCCCGACCATCAGCAGGATCAGGATCGCCGCCATGGCCAGGGAAATCCCCTTGACGATCTCCTCGCCGAGCCTCTTCCAGGAGTGTCCGTTCTTGTGGGCGACCACGGCGGCGACCACCGCGCTCATAAAAAGCGCCACCTGTAGCGGGCCGAGCGAGGCGTCCAGCCCGAACAGCACCACCGAGAGGGCCAGCAGGGCGATCATAAAGAGGAGGGGGATCAGCGCATCCAGCAGCGATGGCGGCCGGACCTCTTCCGCCTGAGCAGTCTCACCTTCCATGGGAGGTCTCCCGGCGCTTCTTTAAAGCGGGCGAGGCGCGTCACGCCATTGTGACGCGCCCTACTGAGCGAAAGGGTCGCTACGCCCCGATGAGAACGCCCACCGTCAGCACGCCCATGATCAGCACGGCCATCATCCCGACCAGCGGCAGGACGAAGCGCCACCAGGTGGCGATGGGCACGCGCCCGATCGCCAGGCCGCCCGTGACCACGGCGAAGGTTGGCGTGAACAGGTTCAGCAGGCCTGAGGCTGACTGGTACGCCGTGACGATCAGGTGCTTCGGCACCCCCGCGAAATCGCCGAGGGGGGCCATGATCGGCATCGTCACCGTCGCCAGGCCCGAGGACGAGGGGATCAGAAAGGAGAGCGGCAGATAGACCAGGAAGACGCTGTTGATGAAGGCCACGGGCGGCAGACCGCCCAGGCTCGTCTCCATCGCGTTGAGGACCGTGTCGATGATCAGGCCGTTGTTCATGATTACCGAGATGCCGCGGGCGAGCCCAACCACAAGGGCCACGCCGAGCAGGTCGCGGGCGCCGTTGATAAAGTTGTCGATCAGCTCAAGCTCGCCCATACGGGCGACGAGCCCGATCACGATCGCGAAGACGAGGAAGAGCGCGCCGAGCTCGGGGAACCACCAGAACAGCGTGGGGATCGGCAGGCCGAGGTCCGACCAGGGGATCACACTGTAGATCATGATCAGGAAGGCGATGCCGAACAGGACAAGGATCAGCTTACGCCGCCCGTCCAGCGCGGGCTGCTCGGCGCCGGCCTCTTTGCGCAGGAAGTGCTTTTCGTTCTCCTCCCGCATGCCGGCCACGAGCGATTTGGAGGGGTCCTCCTTGACTCGGCGCGCGTAGCGCAGCACCCACCAGACCCCGAGGGCCGTGCCGGCCACCAGGATGATCAGGCGGTAGACAATGCCCTCGCCGAGGGGGATGCCCGCGAAGCCAGAGGCGATCCCGGTGGCGAACGGGTTGACGGTCGAGCCGATCACGCCGATGCCGGCCCCGAGCATCAGGATGGCGACGCCGACCAGGGCGTCGTAGCCCAGGGCGATGATCGCCGAGATGATCAGCACGTAGAAGGCCAGCGACTCCTCGGCCATGCCGTAGGAGGTGCCGCCGGCGGCGAAGACGGCCATCAGGGCGATGATCAGCCAGCGCCCCTTTGTGCCCAGGCGCTTGACCAGGGCCGCGATCCCGGCGTCGATCGCGCCGGTCTTCATCGCGATCCCGAGGAAGCCGCCGATGATCAGGATGAAGAGGGCCACGTCGATGGCGCCGTAGAGCGACCCGACATTATACGGGTCGACCGAGCCATCCTCGGCCTGGATGCCGTACATGCCGTCGATCGGGGCGAGCACCGCGTCGCGCAGGCGCTGGGGGTTGGGATCGACGCGCTGATACGAGCCCGGGATCGGGGCGCCTTCGGCGTCCAGTTGATACCTTCCAGCCGGGATGAAGAAGGTCAGCCCCGCCACCACGATGATGAGCAGGGCCAGGATCGTGTAGGCAGACGGGAATGTGAATCGCCGTTTGGGCGATGCCTTTGTCTCGGTGGTTACGGCGGCCATTGCAGACTCCTCCTCCCAGCACTACTCGCACCGCTACGCCCACGTCCATAGTCTTCGCCTGATACGGTGGTTGTACTGCTATACGCTGCGACGGACGACCTACAGTTGATGTGTTTTTTCGTGAGCCTCCAAGACCACCGCCTCCCATCCCCGTGGACGGTGGGCCCAGGGTCAGGCCGCTGCGGGAGCGCCGCGAACACCCCGGGCGCGCCGGCGGGCGGCCACGAACATCAGCCCCAGGAAGGCTATGGCAATAACGATATAGTGCCAGTTCCTCGCGAGGAACCGGACGATCTGCTCGGCAAGGTACCCCTCGCCCAGGCCCGGCTGCCGCTGTCCAACGTTCTCTTCCATCGTTCCTGCTCCATTCACCGATTCTCGTGCCCACCGTCACCGTTATACGTCGCCCTGTTATGTGACGCATCGCGCATCAAGGTCATTGCCCGACCGTCCATTTGGATCAGTGACACCTGTCCGCAAAACAGCGTCCTGATGCCTCAAACATAGCGTGTACGAGCTACGAGCCTGTGATACAACCAAGAGAACTGACGGTGAGCGCCCCGTCTTGTCAGCGTCAGAGAGGCTGCGTATGGACAGGCAACCTGTGATCCGAGTCCTCCTCGTCGATGACCACGCGGTCGTCCGGGGCGGCCTGCACTACTTTCTCGACAGCATTGTTGACATCGAGGTAGTCGGCGAGGCCGAGAATGGGCGCCAGGCCCTGGAGATGGTCGCCGCCCTCGCGCCCGATGTGGTCGTGATGGACCTGATGATGCCCGAGCTGGATGGGATCGCCGCCACGCAGCAGCTCCACCAGCGCTTCCCCGACGTGCACGTGCTGACCCTGACCAGCTTCGCCGAGGGCGATCTCGTCCAGCGGGCCCTCCAGGCCGGCGCGATCGGCTACCTGCTCAAGGATAGCCCAGGCAGCGAACTGGTGGCGGCCATCCGCAAGGCGAGCGTCGGCGCACCCATCCTCGCCCCCGAGGCCACCCAGGCCCTGGTCGCCAACCTCAACGCCCCGCCCCGGCCCGGCGGCGACCTCTCCGAGCGCGAGCTGGCCGTGCTGCGCCTGATGGTCAGCGGCCTGAGCAACGAGCAGATCGCCGAGCAGCTCTCCATCAGCCGTAACACCGTGCGCCACCACGTCCACAACACCCTCGTCAAGCTCGGGGCCACCCACCGCACTGAGGCCGTCAGCCTGGCGATCCAGCACCGCCTCGTCGAGCTCCCCTGGTCGGGGAGCGGCGCAAACCCGCCAGAGTAGCGTAGAGCGGGAGCCCAGGCCGACCGCGAATGGCTGGCGTGACCACGAAGCCACGAAGAGGGTCAGAATCCCTGTTGCCATCAGTGGATCTTCTTCTGCCGAAAGCGCGAGGCGTGAGGCGAGCGCCACATGCCGGCGCCTCGCGCCTCGCGCCTCGTGTCTCGCGACAGTGGAGCTCC
>JAAXUL010000591.1 GCA_013336035.1 Chloroflexales bacterium | reverse complement strand
GACGCTCTACCGATCTGCACCTTCAGCCTACCACAGGTGAGGGGTCCTTTGCGCGTTACGACGCGCTAAAGCCCTCTACTGGCACCCCCGCTGACCTCCTTCGTTGGAATATTGGAGAGCTTCTCATGCCGCATAGATCGCATAACCGAGGAAACAGCGCACCCAAACACTTTACCACCGCCCTTAGCATAGCCCTGACGCATTGAGGCATCGTAAACGGTGGGTTAAGGCCAAATGAAGCCTCGTTTATGATCTCCTGGGCGGCCAACGTGTAGCTCACACCCCATAACTGGCAGCGTGCGAGAGGGTGATTCTGGGTGGCGTGGGATCGGCGCCGTACTTAACACGTCCTTAACCCAGGTGATGTACGATGTACGCGAGGAGGGAACCCGCTCGACGAGCCGCCGACGGGCCATGCTGCCCCCGAGGAGCCATGACGCACCAGACCCTTGAACCTCTCCCGATCGAGGCGCCCGAGGCGCCCGGCCGGATCAACCCCGCGCTCTACCTCAACCGCGAGCTGAGCTGGATCGCCTTCAACCGGCGCGTGCTCGAGGAGGCCGCCGACCCGCGCAACCCGCTGCTCGAGCGCGTCAAGTTCGCCGCGATCTTCCACAGCAACCTGGACGAGTTCTTCATGGTGCGCGTCTCGGCCTTCAAGGAGCAGCTCGCCAAGGGCGATGCCCGGCGCACCCCCAACGGCTTCACCCCCGCCGAGCAGCTCGCCGCTATCCGCGAGCACCTGCGCGCGCCGCTGGAGGCATGCGAGCAGCTGGTCCGCGATGAGCTTCTGCCAGCCCTGCGCGCCGAGGGTGTCAACGTCTGTAGCTACCGTGACCTCGGCGCCGACCAGCAGGAGATACTCGCCGAGCACTTTCGGCGCGAGGTCTTCCCCATCCTTACCCCCCTCACTGTCGACCCAAGCCACCGCTTCCCCTTCATCTCCAATCTGAGCCTCAGCCTCGCGGTGCTGCTTGAGGACCCGGCGAACGGCCACCGCTTCGCCCGGGTGAAGGCGCCCGAGGGGCTGCCGCGCCTCGTGCCCGTGCCCACTGAGGAGCCGCCCCCGGGGTCGCGGGCGCCGCTGACCTTCGTCTGGCTGGAGGAGCTGATCGCCGCCAACCTGCACTCCCTCTTCCCCGGCAAGACCGTCCGCGAGGCCTACGCTTTTCGCATCACCCGTGACCTCGACCTTGACGTCACCGACGACGAGGCCGACGATCTGCTGGAGCTGATGGAGGAGAATGTGCGCCTGCGCCGCTTCGGCCAGGCGGTGCGCCTGGAGCTCGACCGTGCGGCGAGCCCCCTGATCCGCAACCTGCTCATCCGCAACCTCGACCTTGCGCCCGACGATGTCTACGAGACCTGCGGGCCGCTGGGCCTCAGCGCGCTGATGGCCCTCGCCGGGCTCGACCGGCCCGACCTCAAGGACCCGCCCTTCATACCCGCGACCCCAAAGGCGCTCCGCGACGAGGGCCAGCTGTTCACGGCGATCTGCGCCGAAGATCAGCTGCTGCACCACCCGTTCGACTCCTTCGCCCCGGTGGTCGCGCTGCTGGAGGCCGCCGCGCACGACCCCAATGTGCTCGCTATCAAGCAGACCCTCTACCGGGTGGGGCGGAACGCGCCGGTGGTCAAGGCCCTGCTCCAGGCCCGCGAGGCCGGCAAGCAGGTGGCGGTCCTGGTCGAGCTGAAGGCCCGCTTCGACGAGGAGAACAACATCGGCTGGGCCAGAGCCCTGGAGGAGGCCGGCGTCCACGTCACCTACGGGCTGATCGGGCTGAAGACCCACGCCAAGCTGCTGCTGATCGTCCGCCGGGAGGCCGATGGGCTGCGGCGCTATCTGCACCTCGGCACCGGCAACTACAATACGAGCACCGCCCGGCTCTACACCGACATGGCGCTGCTGACCTGTGACGAGGCCATCGGCGCCGACGTGAGCGAGCTGTTCAACGTGCTGACGGGCTACAGCGACCAGACCCAGTACCGCAAGCTCCTGGTGGCGCCCCACACGATGCACCAGACTCTGCTGGCGAAGATCGAGCGCGAGGTCGCCCGCCACGCCGCCCACGGCGACGGGCACCTGATCTTCAAGTGCAACGGACTGACCGACGAGGCGCTGACGATGGCGCTCTACCGGGCGGCGCAGGCCGGCGTGCGGGTCGATCTGCTCGTGCGGGGCGTCTGCAGCGTGCGGCCCGGCCTCCCCGGGCTGAGCGAGACGATACAGGTGCGCAGCATCGTGGGCCGCTTCCTGGAGCATCACCGGCTCTACTGGTTCCGCAACGGCGGCCAGGAAGAGCTATACATCGGCAGCGCCGACCTGATGGAGCGCAACCTGCACAAGCGGGTCGAGACGCTGGTGCCCATCGAGCGCGCTGAGCTGCGGGCGTACCTGCGCGAGACGGTGCTCGAGGCCTACCTGCGCGACAATACGACGGCACGGCTGCTACAGCCCGACGGGACCTATGTGCGCCTCACACCAGGCGACGACCAGCCAGTCAATGTCCAGTATGAGCTCCTGTCCGCGCGCAGCGCGCGCTAAACGACGTGCTGCCCCCGCGCAGCGACCACAAGCAGCCATAGTTCGAGAGGCCGCAGCCACTATGGACAGTACCGCGATCACCACACAACAGATCCACCAGATCGTTTGTCGGGCAGGCTACGCCATCGCGGCGATCGAGCAGACGCGCGTGGGACCGAGCCCTCCCAGGTACAGAGAGGCGCTATGCTAACGCCGCCATAGCTCTGATGCGCCTGCCCCCAGGATGGTTACGCGGAACAGAGGCCGCGGGTCAAAACCTGTCGAGTTGTGCGCTTTTTGGTCTTCAACCTCGTCGCGCTCTACTACTCGGCCCGCCGCCGCTCGATCCGCGCCGTGGCGTAGCGCCGTGTGAGACCGAGGCCGCGCCTGGGCCACAGTCAGATGCAACCACTGTGGCGAGCGCTCGCTCCATGTTCTGGAGTGGGCGCTCGCCACGAAGGGGAACGGAGCAGTGGTCTACCGGCGCTGCGGAGTGTGATTAGGGCCCAGCCTGCTCCGTCAGCCAGGCGCGTAGCGCGGTGACTTTTATCGGTTTGGCGCCGCTTCTTTGAAGCGGCGCCCGCGCCTCGAGCCCCGCGCGGTCAAGGATCCGGATGCGCTGGCGCTCGACGACGATCAGCCCGGCTGCGACGAGGGTGCGCAGCGCCCGGTTCAGCACATCAGGCACCGTGCCCAGCCGGGTCGCAGGCTCGGCCTGGCCAGACCGGGCGCCCGTCGGCGCGGCGCGGGCCAAGAAAGCGGGGGCACGTGTGCAGCGGAACCAGGATGTTGAATGGGCTCGCAGGCTCCAACCTAGGCGCCGGTCTGTACTGCTGGTCGTAGGGACATGGTAGAGCCAGGGGGCTGGCGTCGCCGGGAGGGGGTCGGTCAGGGGGCACGGCCCCGTGATGGCACGATGTTGAAATAGCACTAGGCTCTGTGGAGGGATATAGTCTGGCGGTGACTTCCACAGTTCGCGCTGGCAGCCCTGGTATAGCTCCGCGCATACGGGCCGCTGTCGTAGTCGTTTCAGATCTTCCTCTGCCGTAACGATAGTGATCCACGCGCCAGCGAGTACGCGTGCTACCATGCTATAGATGCAGCGACTGCCTCTGGGTGCGAAGGCGCAGTCAGAGGCGCGCCTCGGACGTTTTCGGGTGCCTTCAACGAGGAGGGCGCGATGAACAAGCGCATCGTCCTGCTGATCGCCGGGGCAGTGATCGTCGTCGCCATGGCCGCCGGTTGGCTGCTGATGACCACGCGCAGCCAGGCGATTGGGACGCTTACCCAGAGCGTCGATACTCGGCCAGAGGTTCAGGTGTTCCCTTCTGCGTTCGGCCTGGACTACGAGGAGGTGCTGGTGGAGTCCGCCGACGGCACCAGGCTCGTCGGCTGGTACATCCCCTCGCAGAACGGCGCGGCGATCATCGCTCAGCACGGCACAAGCAGAACCGCGTCGAGATGCTGAACCAGACCGCGATCCTGGCGCGGCACGGCTACGGTGTGCTGGTGACCTCGGTGCGTGCGCACGACTTCAGCGGCGGCACGCAAGTCTCCTTCGGCCTCCAGCTGCGGCACCTGTGGCGGGCCATACACGCCCACTGGCTCATCGCCGGGCTGCTGGCTGTGTGCGGCGTCAGCATCGGGTGCTGTACGTTATCGCCTGATGGAGCTGGGTGTGCTGCTGGGCGATCTCAGCTGCGCTGGCGGCTCCTGGTCAGCTTGTGCCGCCCGCACGACCTGCGCCACACCTTCATTGGTGACCTTCTCGCAGCAGAGGTAGACATCGCCGTTATTCAACGCCATGAAGGTGTATTGACACACACGCCCATGGGCGCTACTATCTCTTGGTAGATGGGACTACTGATAGATTGATATGCCGATCTATCCGTAGAGCGCATGATGCTCCACTGGTAGATCGATACTATCGCCAGATACGTGAGACTCAGGAGCAGCGAGGGCCTGACGAGCGCTGTTTCGCGAGACCTTGGGCAAAACCGTCGAGCAAGTCATACAAGGCCAGAGTCTGCCCCAAGCCAAAGCGCACCTGGCGCTACGCTAACTTTGAAAAAACATAGCTATAATTATAATACAAATCTTAAACAAAAACGGAGCTGAATTTGCTGCTTGCGACAAAGTTCCACCGACCATTGACCGTTGGACGCCTGACCAAACGCCCGCGTTTGGACATGCGCCTGGACGAAAGCCTGGCAGCCGGTTGCCCGCTGGTGCTGGTGACCGCGCCGGCCGGGTTCGGCAAATCCACCCTGGTGAGCGCCTGGCTCCAGCGGCAGACAACGCCCTCGGCCTGGCTTTCGCTCGATAGCGGCGATAACGACCCCGGGCAATTCCTGAGTTACCTGGTCGGGGCGCTCCAAATCATTAATTCCGCGCTGGGTGCCAGCCAGGCCAGTCGCATCCAGACCGCCGGGGTGGCGGATAGTGAAGCGGTCTATGCCGATGTGCTGAAGATCCTGGTCAACGAAATTGCCGCCCAACCGGCCCCCTTCATCCTTGTCTTGGATGACTGCCACCTCTTGAAAACCCAACCGGTGCTGTGGCTGCTCAACTTCCTCGTGGAGCGCCAGCCAACGCAGCTGCGCCTGATGTTGCTCTCGCGCGAAAATTTGCCCTTGCCGGTCTCACGCTGGCGGGTGCGCCGCCAGCTGGTTGAGATCCGCCAGGCCGACCTGCAATTCTCACTGGCGGAGGCCGAGGATTTTCTGCGCGAGGGCATGGGCATCCGCCAGTTGACCGAACGCGACATCCTAATTCTGGAACAGCGCACCGAAGGCTGGATTGCTAACGTGAAAATAGGCGGGGCAGCGGCCGTCAATCAGCCGCAACCGCCATCGGTTCCAAGGTGACGTTGTAACCAAGCTGCTCGATCTGCCGGCGCATGCGCGTCAGCAAGCGGTCCTTCTGCCGC
>JAAXUL010000074.1 GCA_013336035.1 Chloroflexales bacterium | reverse complement strand
CGAGATCGAGCGCGAGTACCTGGTGCTGCGCTACGCCGCCGGCGATAAGATCTATGTGCCGGTGGACCAGGTCGACCGGGTGACGCGCTACATCGGCGCCGGCGACGGCTCGCCCACGCTGACCCGCCTGGGCACCCAGGACTGGGAGCGGGCCAAGCGCAAGGCCCGCGCCGCCGTCCAGGACCTGGCCGAGGACCTGCTCAACCTCTACGCCCAGCGCCAGATGAAGCACGGCCACGCCTTCACCGCCGACAACGAGTGGCAGCGTGAGCTCGAGGGCGCCTTCCCATATATCGAGACCGACGACCAGCTGCGGGCCATCGGCGAGGTCAAGCTCGATATGGAGCAGGCAGTGCCCATGGACCGCCTGATCTGCGGCGATGTCGGCTTCGGCAAGACCGAGGTGGCCCTGCGCGCGGCCTTCAAGGCCCTGCAGGACGGCAAGCAGGTGGCGGTGCTGGTGCCGACCACGGTGCTCGCCCAGCAGCACTACGACACCTTCACCCGGCGCATGGCCGCCTTCCCCGTCACCGTGCAGATGCTCTCGCGCTTCCGCTCGCCGAAAGAGCAGGACGCGATCACCGCCGATCTGGCGAAGGGCAAGATCGATATCGTGATCGGCACCCACCGCCTGCTCTCGAAGGACGTGCGCTTCAAAGACCTGGGGCTGGTGGTCGTCGACGAGGAGCAGCGCTTCGGCGTGCGCCACAAAGAGCGGCTCAAGCAGCTGCGCGCCGAGGTCGACGTTCTGACCCTGACGGCGACGCCCATCCCGCGCACGCTGCACATGGCCATGGCGGGCATCCGCGACCTGAGCGTGATCGACACGCCGCCCGAGGACCGGGTGCCGATCAAGACCTACGTGCTGCCCTATGACGAGAAGCTGATCCGCGAGGCCATCCTGCGCGAGATCGAGCGCGAGGGGCAGATCTACTTCGTGCATAACCGGATCCACAGCATCTACCACGTGGCCAACCGGCTCAAGTCGCTGGTGCCCGAGGCGAGGATCGGCGTGGGCCACGGGCAGCTCGAGGAGCGCGAGCTCGAGCGGGTGATGTTCGACTTCTTCGAGGGCAGCTACGACGTGCTGGTCTGCACGACGATCATCGAGAGCGGCCTGGACGTGCCGAACTCGAACACGATCATCATCGACGACGCGACCAACTTCGGGCTGGCCCAGCTCTACCAGCTGCGCGGGCGGGTGGGCCGCAGCGCGAACCGGGCCTACGCCTACCTGCTCTACCGCCAGGAGAAGCCGATGACCGAGGAGGCCCAGGCCCGCCTCGAGGCCATCCAGGAGGCGACCGAGCTTGGCGCCGGCTTCCGCGTGGCCATGCGCGACCTCGAGATCCGTGGGGCGGGCAACCTGCTGGGCGCCGAGCAGAGCGGCCACATCGCCGCCGTGGGCTTCGACCTCTACTCGCGGCTGCTCGAGCAGGCCGTGAAGCAGCTCAAGGCCAGCGTCGACCATATGACCCGGCGCCAGGGCGAGCATACGGCCCGGCGCCAGGGCGGCCCGGCGAGCGGCGAGGGGGACGGCGAAGCTGTCACCAGGCCGCCGGGCCACCAGGTCAGCCTCGCGGAGGCGGCCAGCAAGCTCGTGATCAACGAAAAGATCCTGGTGAGCCCCCTGGTCACGCTGGACCTGCCGCTGACGGCCTACCTGCCGATGGGCTACGTCACCGACGAGCGGGTGCGCCTGGCCATGTACCAGCGCATGGTCGAGGCCCAGACCGTCGAGGAGGTGCGGGAGCTGCGCAAGGAGCTGCAGGACCGCTTCGGCCCGCCGCCCGAGGAGGCGATGCACCTGCTGACCTGGCTGCAGATCAAGGCCCTGGCCCTGCAGGCGGGCGTCAGCTCGGTGGTGACGGCGGGCGACGAGTTCGTGATCCGGCTGCCGATCCTCGAGCCCCAGGCCCGCGAGCGGCTGCGGCGGCGCTTTGGGCGCGATGACAGCGTGAAGATGGGGCCGCAGTTCGTGCGCCTCAACCGGCGGGCCCTCGACGGGGCCTGGAGCGAGAAGCTGATGGGCGTGCTCGAGGTGCTGGGCGCTTGACCGTCGGCCGCCGAGCGCTGCCGGCGGTCAAGCGGCCTAGACCAGGCGCTTGTGCCGGAAATAGAGGAAGAGGCCGGCCCCGATCAGGACCATCGCGAGGAGCACGGCGGGCAGCGCCCAGGGGTTGTTGGCGTAGGGGATAGAGACGTTCATGCCGAGGATGCTGGCGATCAGGGTCATGGGGCCGAGGATGACCGTGATCAGGGTGAAGAGCTTCATCTCCTGGTTCAGCCGGTTCGACATAACGTTGAAGAGGGTCGAGTCGAGGCCCTCAATAATCTCCTTCTGCTCCTCGAGCATATCCCAGAGCCGGTTGAGGCCATCGACCAGGTCGCCGAAGTACTGCTCCTCGTCGAGGTGCAGATAGTCGCGCTCGCGGCCGGCCAGCAGGCGCACCACGGGGATATTCGGCCTGATGATCCGGCGCAGGGCGATGATATCGCGCCGGATATACGAGAGATCCTGCACGACCCGCTGGGCCTCGGGCTTGAACAGCGCCTCCTCGATATCATCGAGCTTCTCGTCGAGGCGGTAGAGCATGGGGAAGCAGTAGTTGATCAGGGCCTCGATAATGCGGTAGAGCAGGAAGCCGCTGCCGCGGCCGAGCAGCAGCTCGCTGCCGCGCTCGTCGGCGGCGGTCTGGGTGAGGCGGCGCAGCGGGCGCAGGCGCCCGTCGTGGAAGGTGATCACGAAGTCTTGCCCGACGAAGATATCGACCTCGCTGATCACCGAGAGGCGCTCGACCTTGTCGAAGAGCGGGAAGTGGAGCACGAGGAAGACGTAGCCGGCCTCGTCGTCGATCTTTGGGCGCTGGATGCGCGAGAGCACATCCTCGATATGGAGGGGGTGGAACTGGTGGTGCTCGCCGAGGGCGAAGACCTCGTCGCGGGTGGGGTACATGACATCCACCCAGGTGAGCCCGCCCTGCACGAAGCACTTGCGCATCGCCGCGGGCGCTCCGGTCAGGCCGGCGGGGCGGGGCTTGGGCGGGGCGCTGGGGCTGCGCGTGACCATCGTTCACCTCGTCCGGGTTCAGAGCGAAAGGCCGATGCTCATTATACTCTGGCGTGGGTCGGATGGTGGGCGGGGCCGGCTGTCACTGCGCATGTTCGCCCCGGCGGCGCACAGGCAGGCGACAGTCACCGAGGCTGCCGCCGGCCGCATTTCGCTTCATGGGGCTGTCCTTGGAACCTTATGGCCGGTCCTTGGAACCTTATGACCGGTCCTTGGAACCTTATGACCGATCTTTGGAACCTTATGACCGATCTTTGGAACCTTATGACCGGTCCTTGGAACCTTATGGCCGGTCCTTGGAACCTTATGACCGGTCCTTGGAACCTTATGACCGATCTTTGGAACCTTATGGCCGGTCCTTGGAACCTTATGGCCGGTCCTTGGAAACTAAACCCTACGCTGAAAAATAGGGGCTGGCACAGCCGTTAATGCACACGGTCGGCGCCGCTGAAAGCCAAGTGGCAGTGGGCCCTCAGCATCCCCGCCGCGCAGAACCCGCTGGTCGATACGACTGGCGAGCTCTGCGGCGTTGGGCAGTCGGGCTCGGTGTGGTTCATAAGCGGCGTGTTCGCCCAGCCTGGGACAGGGGCAACCCCGGGTGCCGTAAGCCGCACCTGCCGCGTGCCGCCTGACAAGAAGCTCTTCTTCCCCATCGCCAACACCATCTATATACCCACGCTGCCCAGCGAGACGCCTGAGATCGTGCGTCGGAGCGCCTGGGAGTACGCCAACACCCTGGGCGGCTCGGTGACGATCGACGACGTGCCGGTGGATAATATCGCCGACTACAGGCTGCCGCCCGGGCCCAATGCGCGGGACAAGCAGATCAATCGGATCCCGCTCTTCCAGATCAATGTGCCCGCCGACAATCTTTGCGGCGCGGATCTGCCGGCAGGAACGTACTCGGGCAATGCCCAGGACGGCTACTACCTGATGCTGGCCCCCCTGAGCCGCGGGAGGCACAAAATCCACATCGTCGGGACGTCCGACAATAGCGTGATCGTCGACGTGACCTACACCCTGATCGTGGGCAGGGGTTAAGGCCCGACGCGCGCCAGGCGAGAATCCTGTCGACCGACCAGGGCGGGGCCTGGCGTTGCGCTACCCGGCAACCCATGAGAACGTAACTGCTGGGAATCGGCAGTTACTTAGGCGAGACCTTATTCCCAGCCAATGTGCAGGCGAGGGTACTCGGGGTCAAGGAGCGCAAGCTGCTCGCGTACACGCTGGCGCAGCTGCGCGGCCGGCTTCAGGCAGTATGCGGTGAAGTCACCTGCCGTGACCTGGCCGTGCGGAAAGAGCAGCTTGCAGAAACCTGCTGCAAGGCGAGAGATTGCAGTGATGTCGCGTCGATCCGTTGTGCCTGAGATTGTATTATGGCGCTGCACAATCTGCTCGTACCCGGCGCGACCCCGCAGATGGTGCAAGACATCGCCGAAATAATCGGCCTTGAAGCCAATCCCGCGCCCAATAAACGACTCCTCAATGCGCGGCAGCTCCCATCCCGGTAGGATGCCGTGGATGCGGTCAATAAACGCCGTCTCGCTCAGGAAATCAGGCAGCTCGGTGAACAAGTTCTTGTGACGTGGACGCCGGTACTCGTCAAGTGGGATGTTTGCCAGCATCATCAGGCCGGCGCTTGACTCGATCTTCTGCGTGCCGCCACGGGCGAAGCTTCCCGACTCTAGGTAGTCTTTGAGCACGCCAATCATCTCGCCGGGGTTGTCGAACGAGATAGACTGGGCCTCATCAAAGATGACCAGGTCGTAGTGGCTCAGGAGCCCCGGCTGCCGGCTTGCATTGTTGTAGAACAGGGCCGCGGCGGTGACTTTGCCTCCCGAGACGAGCCGCGCATAGCGCGACAGGTTTAGGAAGACAAAGGATTTGCCGGTCCCCTTAGGCGCGAGCTCGATCATATTCACGCGCTCCTGCACCATAGGGACCAGGCGCGTGAGCATATGCATCTGCTGGGTCACACTGTATGCCTCTGGGTTGTACCCCATGCTGGCAATCAGCAGGTCGCGCCACTCGTCGAGGGTGAACTGAGCCCGGCACTCGCAGTAGAGGTCCAGGTCGAGCCGCGCATTCTGCATCGGCCGGAAGTCGACCATACAGATCTGCCCTTCCTTGCGGAGGCCGTCTGGCGGATAGTACTGGAGCTTACCGACGCCCCACACGCCTGCCCCCAAGAGCAGCGGGAAGCTCTCGGTGATATGGCGCTCGATCCCGGCCTTGCGCTCGTCAAGGCATGGGATGCTCAGGCGGCTCTCGTTTTTCTGAAGATCGACCGTGACGCTGAACTGGTCGAGAATGGTCAGGGCCTCGCCATTCTGGAGCTGCGCCTTGAGCTGCTCCTTCTGGTCTCGGGTTGGGAGGTGCTTATTGAGAAAGGTGCGAATGCGCTGCTGGGCCGTAGCATCAAGGATGCCCTCCGGCGTATTGCGTGTGACGATCCACTCGCTCACGAAGGCAGGGATGCTACGCGTCCCGAAGCCTGCCTCCTGCACGAGCCCTTTATTGACGCAGACCTCGCCGAAGAGACGTTGCGCCTTTTCCTCGTAGGGGAGCATTGCTGTCATTTAGTTGAACATATCATCAAACGACGTGTCCTCAGTCTGAAGCCGCCGCAGCGGGATTTGCGCCCGTCCTGTATCGCGCTGAGGGCTGCCGAACGCAGTGTAGCGCACCTCGTACGTGACTGGCAGCTCGGCGCCTTGCGCCATCACGGCCGCAAAGTGTAGCTCAACCTCGTGCTGTTCAAGCGCGCCAATGTGCGCAATCATAGCCTGGTCGGGGCTACCGGAGACGATCAGCGTCAGATCCTCGATCTGGAATGGGTTGAGGTTGCGGAGCACCGCGCTGACCGTGCCAGCCTGCCCGGCGCGCAGCGTTCCCCGCAGCTCTAGCTCAATGGGACGCACCCTCGTCTGCTCTGGCGACAGGTGGAGCAGCGGGATGATCGTCTCCTCGGGAGTGAGCCCGCCGTGAGTCCAGCCTGAGGGCCGGCGCTTGATATAGCTGTAGCCGCGCGGCACCAGATAGTGCCGGTCAAGCTGAAAGCGATCGCGATCCAGCGCATACCAGACGTGCTGATCGATAACAGGGATGCGATCGAGATCCGTCGCTGCGGCGCGTGTGCCCGGTTTCGGGGCTTCCTGCCCCGGAATCTCGGACTCCCATACATCATCAATCTCACGCACCGTGTTTGGAAGCGGCACGCTCGGCGCATCCGTGGGCAGCAGCGTGCTTCCGTGGTCGCTCCCGATTAAGACATGGAGCCGCCGGCCCTGCTCCGCGCACACTTGCTGAGCGTTGCTCAGCTCACGGGCCAGATCCTCGAGCTGGCCACGGATGCCGGCGTTATCAGTGAAGGTGGCGCTCTGGTGGGCCAGGTCATCGATGAGGTTGAAGAGGGCCACGGCGACACGAAGACCGGGTTGCTTGCGTAGCGCCTTAATCGCGGCTGCAAGATCGTACCCTACAACTGCCGGTATGCCATTGTGCCCAAGCTTCAGCCGGGCCGCATCGGCGATGGTCGTTTGGCTCAGATCAATCGTCGGCTGGCCGGTCACCAGGCCCCGCTTCGAGATGCTGGTGATCGACGGAAGCACAGCGACGCCCGGGCGCTGCCCACGCGGGTGAAGCCCGTGTTGTTCGCACGCTTCGCGCATCAGCGCGCCTTGCCACCAGGTCATCCCGTCGATGATGAGCCAGACGACAACTGCCCGTTCATCATGCTCGATGAGCGCGCACATATCCTGGTACTGGCTGAGCAGCAAGGGGGAGCGGTCATCGTTGAGCCAGGACGGGTACTGCGTATAGAGCCAGTCGCTGTAGCGCAGGGCGCACTCTTGCTGATGGTCACGCCCGTGGCTGCCGCGGATAACCCAGGCATAGTAGGGCATATACTGCTGCGTTGCCCAGCCGAGCCAGCGTTCGACCGGCCACGAGGGATCGGGCAAGGGCGGCTTGGGCGGGGCGACGGTCTCAGCAAAACTCCGTAGCGTCGCCTCGGCAGCAGAAAGATGGGCAAAGCGGCTTCCGATCGCCTGCAAGAGCCGGCTATCGAGCGCCTCGGGGCATCGCTGTAGCATCGTTTGCAGCGCGGACAGCTCTGTCTCGCTTAGCCCCGTCATCTGCGCCAAGGCGGCAGCGATAAAGTCGGCGTCAATCAGCGCTCCCGCAATCTGGCGGCCCCAGTAGTCCTGGATGGCGTTGTGCTGGCCACGTAGCACTGCCGCCACGGCCCCAGGCGTAGGCTCACCTTCTAGCGTTGGCAGCCCACCCCAGGGCTGTGCACGTCGCCAACCGCTATCATAGCGCTGCAGCGCCCAGCGGAGCAGGAGCTTTGCGCTGTCATCGGGCAGGCTTGCGGCACGCAGCGCCTGGTAGAGCGGCTTGTGCATAGACCAGCGTTCGAGCTGCGCCTGTGCCAGCGCGGCGAGATCTGCATCCAGCGGCTCTGTTCGATGAATAGCCCAAGCGGCCAGTAAGGCGGCATGCCCAGGAGGAGGCTCATCGTGCTGCCACAGTGGGTCAAGCCGCTGGCCCAGGATCCAGGTCAGCGGATGGACAAGCGCGCCGCCCGGTGGTCGCGGAAGCTCATCGAGCCGGAGCGCGGCGATACGTTTTGAGGTAAATGGCTCGGCCGGCATAACCCCGAAGCGCTGCGTAAACTCCTCGCCTGGATCAACCACACGCCACGTCACGCGTGACTCAGGGTAGCGGTGGAGGTCGGCGAGCCAACCGAGGACGACCGGGTCTGTCGCATACACAATCAGTGGCTCACCCTGGTCGAGCGCCCCGCGGATGCGCCGGCGAACCAGCACATAATCGACTGGCCCCGTGGCGACTAGGGCTCCAGCCGGCGCGCTGGCATACCTATGCCGGTCGGCGATGATCGTGATCACGCGCGAAACTCCTCGTTAAACGCCTTGATCAGCCAGCGCTGCTCGTCCTGAGAGAGCCCGACGATGTGCGACTTAAAGCTCTCCCAGAGCGCCTGGACCTGTGGTGTCGCGTCGCTCACCCGCCCGCGCTGCGCAATCTCCGCCGCGGCGGCCTCGAGTGCGCGCAGATACGTGACGCGCAGATCCCACGAGCACCAGCTGCCATAGGGCGCCCTGACCTCGCGGAGCTTCCCGGGAAGGGTGGTGAACAGGAGGGTAAGCGGGTCGTCAGCAGGCGCTGAGAGAGTCTCTGAGACCAGGGCGGCGTCGGGGGAAAGCGTCTCGTTGGCAAAGAGGACATAGGACTGGCGCCACGCTCGCAGCTTTGCCACCAATATGCTCGCACTACTGTCGGTGGCCTCTACCCCAAAGACGGGGCCTATTTCATTCAGGAGCCGCCGCGTCATCACGTCTTGCAGCCTATGGATCCATCCGCACACGGTACCAAGGTCAGCTATAAGCCCATCGGCAACGGCCTCGCCCCAGCTGGCGCTCGGGTCGTCGACGCCCAGCGTGCAGGGCAGATCGGCCAGAAAAAAGCCCGCCGGTTCAGCGCTCATGCGGCCATTCGCCCGTAGAAGCTCAAGCATCGTCTCGATCTGGGGCGGTGAGGCATCAGGCAGAAGATCGCCCAGATCTGTAGCGGTCAGCTTCGCGGCGAATGCCGGGAGTCGCTGCTCGCGCAGCCAGCCCGCGGTCTGAGCTGCCACGGCCTGGGCCAGGCGATGCTTCTCGCGCGGGGGACTTGCGAGCGGACGCCGCAACACATCGGCTATGATGCCGGTCAGCCAGCTCAGCTCAGCGCTCGTAAGCGGCTCGTAGCGCTCCACGGCGGTCACGCCAGCGGCAACAAGTCCGACATAGCGATCGAGCTCGGCATAGCTGCGCCACTGCTGGTAGCCCTGGGCGATCTGCGGAAGCGCGAGCGGCAGACTGAACAGCAGCGTAGTCTCGGCGTCGGAGCTACCCTCGATCTGACCGAGCAAAATGCGGGCGGTCTCATCAAGGTCATTCTCAGGCGGTACGGCATGAGCCTCAAGCCAGGCGCGCAAAGTCGCGCCGGGCGCGAGAGAGCCCGAGTCTGTCGAGGCAAAGGGTTTGAGCACGCGCGTGAGGGTATGTTTTCGCAGGAGCGCATCCAGGTTCTCGGCGTGCTTGAGCGCGGCGCCCAGGCGCGAGACCCCTTGTTCCACCTCAGCCTTCGTCCAGCCCTCCACACCAAATTGCCGCGGGAGGATCGTGCCCACCTCGCGCTTCCAATCCTCAGCGCCATACTGCGTACGCTTGAGGATGGCACAAAGGTCAGTCCGGGCCTGTTCGTCCGCAGTAGGATAGAGGTGTTTCAGCTCAGCGGGCTGAAGGGTAGGCGCGCATGTCGGCCACGGGCGCCCGGTAGCCCACTCAAACAGGTGACTGGCGGTCCGATCCGCATTCTCGGCCTGGATGCCCACCACAGTCCGGCCCAGGGCCGCGCTCGCGACGCCATTGTGCCAGACCTCTGCCTCGGAGGCGAGGGCGTTCCAGCGATGCTCAATCTCAGCGCGGGCCTTCTGAAGCTCCTTGACCAGGCGGTCAAGGTGATCCAGAGTTGACCAGGTATGATAGGCCGTATTGATGCCAACAATGACGCGGGCGAACCCATCAAGGATCGCCTCGCTGACGGTGACGCTGGGCCTATACGTCTGGGAGAACAGCTCGCGTGTATACCTCGACAGATCGCTTGCCTGGCTCTGTACAACCTGGCGGTTCAGACGCCAATGGTAGATGTGGCTCCAGTACTCTTCGGCGGGCTTATGCTCATACCCGAAGACCGTCACGACGGCGCGAACCGCGTGTTGCTCTAGCACACCCGCCAGCCGCTCCACCAGCCGGCACGTCTCGCCCCATAGCGCGAGCAGCTCTTGCACGCTCTCGCTGGTCCAGACAGTATGATCGCCGGGGGCCCTGAGCGCCTCGGGGATCTCCTTGAGGAGCACGCTCGCGATAGCCTCATCGGTGCGGCTGCCCTGGAGCAGGATGCAGGCGGCGGCAATCGCTGGCCCGGCGCTCTCAGGCATAAGCGACGCCAGCTGCGCGGCATCGAGCTTCTCGGCGAAGAGCGGTAGGCGCTGGCTGCTAAGCCACGTCTTGACCTGAGCCGCGACGCGGGAGCGCAGCGTCTTGCCCTGGCCGCCTGCCGGGTCAAAATGCTTTTTCAGGCCCTCGGTGATGGCGCCCCGCAGCCACTGCTTCTCGAGATCGGAGAGGGGCTGGAGCCGAACGTTATAGTTCTGTGGATTCTCAATCAGCCCCTTCAGCGCCTTCTCGTCAAGCGAGACAGCCTGCTGGGCAGGGCCTGTGGCCGTCGTCACCTCGATCGCGTCGGCGTAGAAGGTGAAGAAGGCCCCGGTGAAGGCGAAGAGCAGCGAGTCGTAGAGGCCGTACGGTGGCTCGCGAAGGGTGTCGATCAGCTTGCGCCAGGGCTTGCCGGCGCTCAGGTGGCTTCGATAGAGCTGCCAGATCTTCTGGCTGTTATAGTTGGTTGTCGGCTCTACCAGGCTGAAGATCTCGTAGGCCCCTTCGGTGCGGATTAGCTTGACGAGCCCAAGGCCGGCCATTGCATTGCGTATGACCTCCCCTGCCTTCTTGTCGCTCTTGCTGATGCGTAAATCGCCCTTGAGCACCTCCATCATCGCACTGGTGAGGTTTGCCGTGTAAACCTCGGCCTTGAAATGCTGGCCCAGCTGATGCTCGGGCGTGTGCAGGTAGATCGCGGTCATCATCTTCGACGCAAGGTCCTGGGACTGCGCGCGGTTAATGATATTCGGCTGGCTGGCGCCATCGCGGAACCACTCCCACTGCTTCTCCTCGCGCAGCTTTGCGACGGCGGCGGTGAGCGCGGTGTAAAAGCCCTTGCCAACCAGATGCGTGTCCTGAAGGTAGGTCTTTGCACTACTGTCAAGGGCGCTGTCGCCGCGAATCATATCGAGCGCCTCGTAGTTCTTTAGGGCCTCTAATACGTTGAGCGGCCCTATCGGCACGGCTATCACCAGCCGGGGATGCTGGCGGGTCAGCTCACGGGCGCGGCTCTGGGCATCACTGCGCTCGCTCTCGCTGCTCGCGATCATATACCAGAGCAGGCCGTCGCGGGCGTTCGTCAGATCTTCCTTGAGCCGCGCGGCGCTGTTCAGCTCGACCATACCGACATACTTCGCCTTGAGCTCGCGGTAGCTGCCCCGCCGCCGGTTGTACTCCTCGGCCTTGACCGCCTCAGCGGGATAGGCTGCCTGGAGCCGCGCGATGCTGGGCTGAAGCTCACGCGCCTTGCGGATCACGCGCTGGCGCAGGTTCACAGAGCTTACGCGGCCCGACATCGGCAGGCTGTAGGCGCCCAGGGCCTCGCCCTCGGCGTCGTTTGGCGGATAGACGGCTTCAATCTGCTCCAGCAGAGTCAGGGCCGCGAGGAGCTCGGCCTGGGCCGACGGGGGCAGGTTGAGCGCGTGGCGCAACATCTGGCGTGTGGGGCTGAGGGTCGGCGCGACAACCTCGCAGACAGCGATCGCCTTGAGCACTCGTCGGGCCAGGGCCGTATCGACATTCACATTCGTCAGCAGCTGGAGCCCGTGGTTATAGGCGTCGGTGATGTCGGAGCGCCGCACCTGGATGCTCTTCTCGAAATAATCGAAGAGCCAGTCAATCGTCAGCAGGTTGCTCCAGTCGGAGTAAGGGCTTGCGAGGCTATACTGTGCGAGAAAGCTGCCCAAACCATCCTTATCCTTAAGGAACTGAAACATAGTCCGGTTGGTCTGTGCGACTAGCCGGTTGATCAGCGGGAGGGCGTAGGTGACCATCGGATGGAGCGGGAAGCATCCATCAACCACCATCTCGGCCGCCCAATGCTTGCCCTGTTGCCCCCAGAGGGAGCGCGCAAGATCGACCAATTCGTCGCGCTGACGGTTCGGCAGCACGACGGTTGCATCGAGGCGCTTGATAGCGCCACGGATGAGCTCCGCGCTATCCTGGAGATCAAGGGCAAAGAGCTTGAAGCGACCACCGATCTTCTCGATCACCTTGCTGCCTGGATCGGACGGACTCTCAGCTGCGGCGCTCGCGAAGGTATCGAGGCTTGCGACCACAAAGTGGAGCTGATTTGGCCCCGAGGCCAGGCTCGTGCTAGCCAGATCCTGAACGCCTAAGGCTTCGACCTCGACCTCCGCCGCCTGCTGATCGCCCGCCCGGGCCATGCGCCGGAGCACCTCAGTAAACTCGTCACAGACAACCACGATGCCGCTGTGGCTGCCGCGCTCGCGCAGGGCCTGGGCAACACGCTTATAAGTCTCATGCGGGCGGTCATAGCTGTAAATATCAAAGTGTGTCCCGGTGGCAACATGAAAGGCCCGCTGAAACGCGGCAAACACCGAGCCAGCGCCCGGGCCGCTTAGCTCTGTGACGAGGGTCGAGAGCTCTTTTGCCTCATTGTCGCGCAGCGCGGTGATAAAGCTCTGGAGGACCGGATGGCCATTCTGCTGCCACTCTTCGAGCTTTTGACGCGCGGCAGAGTAGCATGTGGGCAGCATCAGATCCTCAAGCCCGGCGTCCTTGAGAGCCTGCTCAAGGCCATGCAGAATAAAGCCGGGGAAGGGTGTAACCGCATTGGCCTGAAGCAGAACAACCAGGAAAGGCTTCTTATTTACCCGCTGCTGATGGATCGTTGTGTATTGGGCCTCGTTAATGCGCTGCAGCTTCTCATAAAACGGTTGCATGATCGGGTCGTCAGCTGGCCGTGAGAAGTAATTGCAGAGCATCAGGAGCAGATCGGATTTACCCGTGCCAAAGGTGCCGTGCAACATACGGGCCCGCTGATCGCTGGCGGGGTTAAGGCTACGGGCCACCTCGGCGAGGAAGCTGATTGACTGTGATGTGGGAATATAGGTGCGGATCAGCTGCGCGTTTTGCTCGTCGTCGTTGAAGTGGTCTGGGAGATGGACCGCTGGTTTGAAGCCTGCATCGACAGCCACCAGGCTGGCTAACGGATGATCGACACTGCTCATAGCTTTCCTCCGGGAAGATGGAGATAGGTAGGGAGATCGCTGTCGGGCAGGAGGGGCGCAAGCACATCTACGTCGAGGAGGTTGCTGACGAGGATTATGCCGCGTGGTAGATCTGGAAGACGGCTCGCTTGTGCGGCGAACAGTCGCCGCTGTTCGAAGGACCAGACCGCAAGCAGAGCATCGATCTCATCGACCAGCAAGAGCGGACGATCACACGCGACACACCACTGGCGAAGGTCAGTAAGGAGGTCGCCAGGCTGGTAGGTTTCCAGGCGGCCCTGGAGCCGGTCAAAGTAGCCTGGCTCCAGGGTGTAGTTAAGGTGCCGCCAGCCGTAGAGCTGACAGAGCTGACGCGCCAGGGTGGTTTTGCCAGACAGGGGTGGGCCAACGATCCAGGCCGTTTTGTAGCGCGGCTGGCTACAGCAGGCCAGCAGATGCGCGCCGGCGCGCTCTAGCAGAGCTGTCATGATTGTTGGTAGTATTGCTCCAGCAGCGCTGCCGGTGCATCGTGGAACCGTCGTGTGACTGGCTCGTGCTGGGTGTCAGCGTAGCTGACCAGGCCTTTCGCCTGGAGGTGGAGAATGAAGTCGCGAACCTGGGTGGGGGTTGCCACAAAGACACGCCCTGGCGTTTCTGGCTCCGTGGCAAGCTGTGAGAGGCGCAGCGTATTTGTGCCATCATAGCGACGGCGCCACAGATCAAACAGGACGTAGGCGACAATGAGCGGGTCGGGGGGCGCTCCCAGGCTAGCGACAAAGCTCTTATCAGGTTGCCGCGTTAGAATCTCGAGGCTGCCCAGCGCAGAGTCCTGGCAATAAGTCTTAGTGAGCTCTTTCGAGTCACTCTCTATGCCTGATTTATTTGTTGGGCTCTCAGGAAGACTGCGCTCGACATACTCCCGAAGCTCCTCACGGGTGAATCCCTTCCCGGGGTACAGGAACTCATTGAAGCACCTGTACCAGACCTCTGATCGCTCTTCGTGTTCGCTAACCAGGAAGTAGTGGAGGAGCCAGAGGGTGCCAGGGCGCGCGAGATCGGGATCATAAGAGGCGACAATATTCCCAAAAGGAGAGAGGTGATACTGCTTGGAGGAGCCAGAGCCCAGGCCCAGCTTGCAGAACCACCCCCGCATGCTCTGTACTTTATATGGGTTTATACCTACGTACCCACCAACTGCCTCATCCGATGTCGCTTCACCCGCCACGATACATTGAAGCATTCCCCGCATCAGATTGCGGTCAAGCGGGAAGCCCTGATTGAAACGAAGTGGACGCATCGAAGACCTCACTCACTACTACAGATGACAGATGTCGCACCCCCGGTCGTCATCCTCGGCGTCGAGGGCGGCGCCCAGCAGCTCGATCAGGGGGCGGTCGGGGCGGTTCCGGCGCTCCTGCTCCAGCCGTTTGGCGTGCTGCTCCATGATCTGGCGCACGCGCTCGGGCTGCTCGAGCTCGGCCAGGCGCTCGCGCTGGCGCCAGTAGAAGTGCTCGCCGCCGCGCTCGGACTCATAGGCCTTGGCCTGCTCGAACAGGTCGGGGTGGCGCTCCTTCAGGCCGACCCACTCGCTGCTTCTCTGGTAAAAGCAGAAACTGCAGCCGCTGCGCTGCCGCCACTCGTAGTAGGACGGCAGCCCGACCCCGGCCTCGTCCAGGATGCGCTCGACGTCGGCGATCGTGACCCCGCACTCCTTGAAGGGGAAGACCGGGTGGATGTTGGGCTTCGTCGAGACGTAGCCGCCCCGCTGCTCGTCGGCGCGGATGCCCACATAGCTCCACACCGTCTCCTCGCCGACGAAGGCCTCGAAGGGCTCGATCTTGAGCTTGCGCGTGCACCAGCGCACCTGCGACGAGGGCAGCATCCCGCCGTACATGTCCAGCCAGTGGTCGAAGCCGCGCTGAGGGTTCAGCCTGACGATCGGCCGCTGCAGGTAGGCCTCCAGCCGGTCCAGGTACTCGTAGGTCTCCGGCAGCTCTTTGTGCGTGTCGCAGAACACGTACTCCAGCTGCGGGATCTTGCCGCGCATAAAGATCGCCAGGGCGGTGCTGTCCTTACCGCCGCTCAGGCTCACGATATGGCGCCCCGGGCGCTCGGCCCAGGCCCTGACGGTCTCGTCGTGGGCTGTCATCGTTTCACCTGCTCTCTGCCCCCCTCGGGCGCCAGCAGCGTCTCGATCAGCGACGCCAGGGCGGCGGCGCGCTGGTCGGTCGTCAGGCCGGCGTGCCGGCCGAGGGCCTGGGTGAGCTCGGCGCGCAGCCGCTGCACCGCCGGGTCGTCGGCCGCCACGTGGACGACGCGGCTCAGCTCGCCGCGCCCGCTGGCGAGGCCGATGCGCAGCAGCGAGGACTCGGTGGGCAGGGCCTGGGCCGCCACGGCGAGCTCCTCGGCCGCGCGGAAGCGGCGCCCGAGCTCGGCGACGGCGACCTCGAACGCGTGCAGGTCGCCATCGGCCCACTGCTCGGGCGGGCGCCGCGCCACCAGGGCCGCGACGCTCTCGACCCAGGCGTCGCCGGCCTCGTCGGCGGTCTCGAGGCGCACGC
>JAAXUL010001426.1 GCA_013336035.1 Chloroflexales bacterium | reverse complement strand
CCTCCAGGTCGGCGTCGGCGTCGAGGTTGGCCACCGTCGGCGCGCCGAGGCCGCCGTTCCAGTCGGCGCCCGCGCCGGGCGCCGGCAGGTTCACCGCGTAGAGCTGCACGCCCTGGTCGCTGAGGATGTGGAGCTGGCCGACCTGCCCGCCCTGGCTCTCGGGCCACGAGGTGAAGAGCACCTCGGCGCGGCCGTCGTTGTCGAGGTCGACCACCGCCGGCTCTGAGGCAAAGCGGATGCCGGCCCCGGGCACGTCGAAGGGCCAGCTGCCGTGCTGGGTCTTGTCGAGCCAGTAGGCGTGCAGCCGGCCATCGTACGAGGGGAAGAGGATCTCGCTCACCCCGTCGCCGTCGAGGTCGGCGAGGACAGTGTTGACCGCGATGTTCTCGATCACGCTATAGTCCTGCGAGAGGGGGCCGCTGCCCGGCTCGGGCGTGGGCAGGGCCTCCCAGTCGTAGCTCGCGTTCTTCCAGCGGGTGCGGTCGCCCCTGAGGATCCAGGGCAGATAGTACATATCACCATCGGGGTCGCCGGTGTCGCAGTTGTAGACATCGCCGGGGACGACCAGCTCGAGCATGCCGTCGCCGTCGAGGTCGCCGGCGGCCGGGGCGACGTTGGCGAAGTTTGGCCTGTGCTCGGTGCCGCAGTAGGCGTAGCCCCGCAGATCGACAGTGTGGTCTACATGGACGCCGACCTGGCTCCAGACCTTGCCGGGGCCGTAGATCGAGCTGGCGGCAACCTGGGTGCCGTCGGGGCGCAGGGCCGTGATATAGTGGGTGTCTGTGGGCGCGTAGATCTCCTTATCGCTGCTCCCGCCAAGGTCGGCGATGGCCAAGTTCTCGTTGTACATGCCCGAGCCGTAGCCAATCGTGCTGTCGCTGGCGCGGCGGGCGGGCCAGCCGGGGCGCTGGGCGCCCGCGGCGTCGAAGACATTGACCTGCTCGATGTCGCCGGTGCCGGCCCGGCCGACGATCACCTCGAGCCTGCCATCGCCCTCGAGATCCTCGGCGGCCAGCGAGCGGACCTCGCCGCGGCCGAAGGGGTTGCGGGCCCAGGCGACGGCGCCGGAGCTGGTGTAGGCGGTGACCTGATCGCCGCCGCGGCCCACGACGACCTCGAGCGAGCCGTTCGCGTCAAGGTCGGCCACGACCACGCCAGGCCAGATGCGCTGGCCGCTCTGGGCGCCCCACTGGGTCGAGCCGTCCTCGCCGTTGAGGGCGAGCAGGTCGTAGCTACCCCAGAGCACCTCGGGCTTGCCGTCGCCGTCGAGGTCGGCCACGGCGGGCGAGGCGTACCAGCCGGTATCGCAGTAGTGGGGCGCGGGCTGGCAGCCGCCGTACTGCCACTTGAGAACCGGGGCCGCCACGGCGGCCGGGGGCGCGGCCTGGGCCAGCGGCAGCGCGCCACCCGTCAGGATCAAGATAAGTGCGAGTGGGAGGAATAGGCGCATAGGAAGCCTCCTGTGCTGAGCTGGGATGCGCACAGGGCTAATTATGGCCGCCGGGGGTAGTTACTACCATGGCCAATCCGTCCCATCTGGCACAGCTGTTTCAGCGGCCGCACGTGTATAATCGAGGCAGAGACGTTGCCAGAGGCGGCATCGTCGCCGTCACCTAGATAGCGAGGCTCCGGCCGCTCTTCACGAGATAAACCCATGTCCGAAACCGAACGCCCCCCATCGCCTCTCCCCACTCTGAGTAGTATCACGACCCGGCCCAAATGGCTCAGCGCAGACTACTGGTCGCGCTGGCCCGGATATGTGCTGGCGCTGACTGCCACAGGGCTAACCCTGCTCGCCCGGTTTGTGCTGGGCTCTGCAGGCGATGCGCCACTCCTGGAGCTATTCCAGCTGACAATCATTTTCAGCGCCTACGTGGGCGGGCTAGGTCCGGGGCTGGTCGCAACCGCTGTGGCGGCCCTGCTAACAGACTACCTCCTGCTGCCGCCGATCTACAGCTTCTCGATCAGATCGGCGATCGACAGCGCAGAGTGGCTCATGCTGCTTCTCACCGGCACGCTTGTGAGCGGACTGAGCGAGGGGCTGCACCGCGCGCGGCGCCGCGCCGCTGCGAGCCAGCAGTTGCAGGCGGT
>JAAXUL010001425.1 GCA_013336035.1 Chloroflexales bacterium | reverse complement strand
AGCTCGTTGAGCATGATTAGCTCGAGCGTGCGGCGCTCCTGGGCCGCGAGCGCGCTCGCCAGCTGGGCGTGGCTGGCGCGTAGCGCCGCCTCGGCCTCCGCCGCCTCGGCCTCGGCCTGGCGGCGGGCGCTGACCTCGCGGAAGACCACCACCACGCCAATCAGGGCCCCCGCATCGTCACGGACGGGCGCCGCGCTGTCCTCGATCGGCCACTCCTGTCCGTCGTGGGCCAGCAGCAGCGTTGGGGCCGTCAGCTGAACCTGCCTGTTCGCCGCCAGCACCTGCGCGACCAGGCTTGGGACGGGCTGGCGGGTCGCGGCATCGACCAGCACGAGCGTCATCTCGAGCGGGCGAGCGACCAGCTGCTCTAGGGTCAGCCCGAGCAGCTGGGTCGCCACGTCATTCGCGAAGGTGATCTGCCCCGCCAGGTCCGTGACAAGCACGGCGTCGCCAATATTGCGCAGCGTGACGGCGAAGCGGGCCTCGCTCGTCTGGATCTGGCGGGCCAGCTGGCGCTGGTGAGTGGCCAGCTCGAGCATGCTCCAGAGGGTGCGCTCGTCGAAGGGCTTGAGCAGATAGCCGACTGGCCCGGTGGCCGCGGCCCGCCGCATGGTCTCGTCATCGACGTGGGCGGTCAGGTAGATCACCGGGAGGGGCCGCTGGGCCTGGAGCTGCCGGGCCGTGGCAATCCCATCCAGGCGGCCTGCCAGGTGGATGTCCATCAGCACCAGGTCGGGCTGCTGCTCCGCAGCCAGCGCCAGGGCCTCCGCGCCCGAGGCGACCACCCCGACGACGGCGTGGCCGAAGCTCTCGACCGTGGTGGCGAGATCGCGGGCGATGATGGCCTCGTCTTCGACAATCAGCAGGCGCATAGATGGCTCGTGGGCAGGCCGCGGGTCGCGCATCGTACCCGCAAAGTGGGTGCGATCGCCTGGCATTATGCGACAGACTCCTCGCACAGGGGCAGATCGGCGGTCACACAGGTGCCCGCGCCGGGCGCCGTCTCGATGCTGAGCGTCCCGCCCAGCAGGCTCACCCGCTCATGCATGCCCGCCAGCCCGCTTGACCGGGCGCCGGCCAGGGCCTCGGCCAGCACAAAGCCGCGCCCGCCGTCGCGCACCTGGACGATCAGCTGGGTCGACGAGGCCAGCAGGCTGACCGTTGCCGTGCGCACGCCGGCAGAGCGGGCGATGTTGGTCAGGGCCTCCTGCACCACGCGGTAGGCGACCGTCTCGACGGCCGGCGGGAAGCGGCGCTCTAGCCCCCAGTGGCGCAGGTCCACGCTGATGCCGGTCTGCTCGCTGTAGCGCTTGACCTGCCAGAGCAGCGCGGGGAGCAGGCCCACATCATCGAGCATAGCCGGCCGCAGGTCAAGCGAGAGCGCCCGCACGCGCGCGATCAGCTCCTGGGTGGCCTGGTGGGCCTCAGCCAGCCGTGCGGCGCGCTCCTCGGGCGGCATACGGCCCACCAGCTCCAACGACAGGCGCAGGCCGGTGAGGGCCTGGCCGACCTCGTCGTGCAGCTCGCGGGCCAGATGGCGGCGCTCCTGCTCCTGGGCCTCGATCAGGCGCTGCGAGAGGTGCTGGAGCCGCGCGTGGGCCGCCTGAAGCTCGGCGTAGAGGCGCGCGCGCTCGAGGGCCTGGGCGCACTGCTGGGCGAGGGCCAGCATGAGCGCGCGATCCTCGGCGGGGAAGGCCCGCGGGGTGGCAAAGCCCAGGCCCAGCACGCCGATAGTGCAGCCGGCCGCCACGAGCGGCAGGGCGGCGAGGGCGGCGTCGCCGAAGCGGTCGAGTATGGGGCCGAAGCCTGGGAACTGGGCCGCGCCATCCGCGCGCGACTCGACCCAGACGGGCGCCTGGGTGCGGACGACCTGGGCCGGCGGCAGCGGGGCGTCGCGCGGGATGGTGCGCAGGCTCTCCATCTCCCCCGGCGGCTGCCCAACGTGGTCGATCACCTCCAGCTGATCCGCGCGGGCGTCGAGCAGCATGACAATGGCCGTGTGGGCGCCTGTGGCCGTGCGCCCGTGGTCGAGGACGACCCCGACGACCTGGCCGAGGGTCAGCCCGCGACCGCCGAGGCGGAGTCGCTCTA
>JAAXUL010000073.1 GCA_013336035.1 Chloroflexales bacterium | reverse complement strand
CTGACATCATCTCAGCCCCCGCCCGATGCGCCGACTAAGGAGATCATGACCCTAATGATCGTGCCAGCTATGATGCGGATAACGGCCCTGCTAGCGCTCCTCAGCCTGGTGGCGTGTGGCGCACAGGCTCCCGCGGCGGTGGCGGTGACTGCCAGCCCCGCCCCTATGCGGACAGAGCCCCCGGCCCAGGCCACGCCCCTGACCTCGGCGGCAGCCAGCCCTGCCGTCAGCTGGCTGGCCCTCTCGCCGACCCCCGCCCCGAGCATCCCCACCCTCACGGCTGCCCCGACCACGCCGCCGCGGCCCCCGCCAGCCACGCCCGCCGCGCCCCTCAGCCAGCTCCTGCCGCTGGTCGGCCCACACGCGCTCCTCTACATTGATCGGGGGCGGTACCTGACGCTGCTCGATCTCGAGCAGCCCCGGCAGCCACTCTGGCTGAACGCGGGGCTGTGCCCCGGACAACCGGCCGCCGCTGTCTACGGCCGCTGGTCTGGGGATGGGCGGTTCATCGCCTTCGTCTGTCAGCATTACCTGCGCCATGCCGAGGCGTATCTGGTGTCGATGCAGACGGGGGCGGTGCAGCAGATCGGGGCCGCCGAGATCATCGATCTTGACTGGTCCCCCGTCGGCAGCCACCTGCTGGTGACCGAGTGGTCGTCCGGGGCGGATGGGGCGCCCACGGCCCGGGCGTATGTGCTGGACGCGGCGCAGGGAAGCAGCGCGAACCTCCCGGTCGCCGCGACCTTTGAGATGAGGGGCTACGCCGGGGTCGGGCCCTGGAAGCAGGTGTTCGGCACCTACCGCGCCCTGATGGCGTGGGCGCCCGATGGCGCGCAGCTGGCCATTGTCGGCCACGATGCCGTGTGCGTGGCTGACGCCGAGGGGCGCAACGCGCGCACCTTCCCCCAGGCTAGCGACCCACAGCTCTACCACGAGGGCGAGTGGGGGGATGGCGGGCAATTCCGCGACGGCCCGGTGTGGGGCGCCGATGGCCAGACGATCTCTGTGGTTCGGCTCGTCGGCAACGCGCGGGCCGTCACGCCAAAGGGCAGCATCGGCTCACGTGCGGTCCAGATCAGCATCGCGACCGGCGAGGCCCGCCTGGTTGATGTCATCCAGCCCAGCAACCTGAACAGCTCGATGCTCCCATCTAAGCGCTTCATCGACGCGAGCTCCCCGGACGGCATGTTTCTGGCGACGGTGGTGCTCACGCCGGAGGTGCGCTATGTGGTCGTGGGTGACGGTCAAGGCCAGGAGCGGGCGGCGCTGCCGGGCCTCACGAGTTTCCTTGGCTGGCGGCCGGCGCCGTAGCGCTGCCCCAGCCGACCCTGGTGGCCTCGTCCGCTCACCCCCTTGGCAGGACGAGCGAGCGGGGCGCCAGCACGACCCTCTGGGCCACACCGGCTCAAGCGGCTCGGGCCTCTTGCGCTCTCCACGGCCTCGAGCTTAGCCTGCCTGCGGGAGATGCCGGTGTAGCTCACGCTCATGGGGAGGACCCCTTTGCAGTGTGGGCGCCAATAGCTGCGGGCTGATGGTGCAGCGGCTCTTTCCTCATGCCATCAGCGTGGATGATCTCGGCCCAGAATATACATGCGCTTGCCCTGGCGGCGATTCAGCGTGCCTCGGCCGGGCCCTGGCCATAATCTCCACCAGCCCAGCGCCAGGCTATGCAGTGCCAGCTCGTGGAGCGGTGGACCGCGCTGCCCCCCCCGCGCCCACCGCTGCCCACCAGCACCGCCCCCTTGCGCACCCCGCCCCCGCCCTGCTATGATCGCCGCAGATCCGCCGCCTGATCGTCGTGCGCCATGCCACTCACCACTGTCGAGCTGCACATCCGCCGCCTCCCCGACGCCAGCCTGGCCGCCGACGCCACGCTGACTAGCGCGACCAGCGCTGCCTCATCACAGCTCGCCACGGGCGTGCCGGTGACGCTCGACACCACGGCGCTACTATCACTCAGCGGCGACCCCGCCGCCTACGGGCGTGAGATGAGCCAGCAGCTCTTCGCCGCCCCGGCCCTGCGCGACGCCTGGCTGAAGGCCCGCGCCTATGCTGCCGCCGGCAGCGATCTCCAGCTGCGCCTGCGCCTCGACCCCGCCGCCGATGATCTCCACGCCCTGCGCTGGGAGACCCTGCGCGACCCCGAGAGCGACCAGCCCATCGCGCTGCACGAACGCGTGCGCCTGGTGCGCTTCCTCAATAGTGCCGACCTCACGCCGGTGGTCATCCCGCCCCGGCCCGCGCTGCGCGCCCTGGTGGTCGTCGCCAACCCGCGCGACCTGGGTACCTTCAGCTTGGCGGAGGTCGATGTCGAGGGCGAGGTGGCCCGCGCCCGCGCCGCCCTCGGCGACATCCCCGCGACGATCCTGGGCGACACCGCCGGCGCGGCGGGCCGGGCGACCCTGGCGAGCATCACCGCGCAGCTGCGCCAGGCGCCACCTATCGTCATCCTGGTGGCCCACGGCACGCTGCGCGACGGCCAGCCCGTGCTCTGGCTGGAGCGGGAGGATGGGGTGGCCGACCCGGTGCCCGGCGCCGACTTCATCGCCGCCGTCGAGCGGCTCGCCGCCCGCCCGCTGCTGCTGGTGCTCGCCTCATGCCGCAGCGCCGGCGGCGGCTACGGCGACACGCTGAGCGGGTTGGGTCCGAGCCTGGCCCGCGCTGGCGTCCCCGCTGTGCTCGGCTTCCAGGGCGACGTGGCGATGGGCACCGTGAAGGCCCTGCTGCCGGCGCTGATCAGCGAACTGCGCCGCGACGGGCAGATCGACCGGGCGCTCGCCGCCGCCCGCGCCGCCCTGGGCGAGGCGCGGCCCTGGTGGCAGGCGGTGCTCTGGCTCAGGGTGCGCGAGGGGTGGCTGTGGGAGGAGGCGCCACCGCTCGACCCGCGCCTAGCTGATCGTGAGCGGCAGCTGCACGCGATCGTTCGCTCCCATAGTGATCTGATCGGTGTGAAGCTCGCCCGCTTCGTCGGTCGCGAAGCAGAGTTGGCCGAGATCGAGCAGCGCATCGCTGAGCTTCATACAATCGGCGGCTATCTCATCATCCAGGGACGCGCTGGACAGGGCAAGAGCAGTGTTCTCGCCGCCTTCGTCGCCAGCACGTTCCTGGCCCACGCTCAGCAGCCCGTGCCTGATGCATGGGATAGCCAGCGCATTGCCGACCTTGAGCGCACCGTTGGCCCTGAACAGTTCGCCCACCACTTCATCCCCTACGAGCCAGGGCGCGACTACCAGGTGAACCTACTACGCGACCTTAACGCCCGCCTGGCCCGGCGCGGGCTCAGCTTGAGGCCGCGCTGCGAAGGAGGATGTATGAGCAGCGAGCAGCAGGCGGGCGCGATGGGCGTCGCCGAGGCGATCCGCCGCAAGCGCGCCGTGCGTGCCTACACGTCTGAGCCCGTGCCCGAGGATGTGATCATGGCCATCCTCAACGCGGGCCGGCGCGCGCAGAGCAGCAAGAACAGCCAGCCCTGGACCTTCATCCTGGTGACCGAGCGTGAGCAGCTGGCCCGGGTGGCCGGCGCCGGCAACTATGCTGCCCATATGCCGGGCTCGGCCTTCACGGTCGTGCTGGTTGCCGCACCAGGCAGCGACTTCGATCTGGGCCAGGCCGCGGCCAATATGCAGCTCGCTGCCACGGCCGCTGGCGTCGGCTCCTGCGTCACCTTCCTGCACCATCAGGAGCTCGCCCACCAGGTGCTGGGCGTGCCTGCCGACCTGAGCTGCCAGTGGGCCATCACCTTCGGCTACCCGGCCGAAGCTGAGCGGCCGCTGAAGCCTGGCGGTCGCCGCCCCCTCGAGGAGGTCGTGCGCCGGGAGCGGTATGAGGGAAGCCGATCGGCGTAATCATCCCGCCGCAATCCGTGATCCGTGATCGGTCAGGGCTCGGCTCGGTCACGCATCACGGACCAGGATCGGTGGAGAAGTAGCTATGGACCTGATGGTCGTCGGAGCAATCCTCATCGGCCTCATCGGGGTAGTGGCGGTCGCAGTGCTGGTGCTATGGCTGCGCCGCGGCCAGGATGTCGTTGTGGTCCCGCCCGTGCCGCCCGCGCAGCTCAGCGGCGATGTGCCGGCCGAGGTGCAGGCGCTGCTGGTCCGGGGCCAGAAGATCGAGGCGATCAAGCGCGTGCGCGAGATGACCGGCCTGGGCCTCAAAGAGGCCAAGGACTACGTTGATAGCATCCAGCAGGGGGTCTCACCCGCAGCCCTCAGCCCGGTGTCTCCCCCGCCAAGCGGCGATCCTGGCAGGGTCGAGCAGGAGGCCCGGCAGATCCTGGCGACTGGAACCACAATCTCGGCCATCAAGCGTGTGCGCGAGCTGACCGGCCTGGGCCTCAAAGAGGCGAAAGACTACGTCGACGCGCTGCAGCGAGGAGGCGCGCTGCCCGCGCTTCCAGCCACTACTGCCTCGGGCGCGGCTACGGCCAGCGCGCCGCAGCTCGAGCAGGAGGCCCGAGCGCTGATGGCCCGGGGGCAGAAAATCGATGCAATCAAGCGCGTGCGCGAGCGCACCGGCTGGGGCCTCAAGGAGGCCAAGGACTACGTGGAGCGACTCTGAGCTGTACGGATTTAGCCCTTGCTTCTCCGCTTCTTTGGTTGAGTCGTGCGATTCTGCTGCGTGATGCTCTTTGCGCCAGCTTCGATAGCGCTTCGCACCTCCGCGGGCGGGCTCCCCGCCAGCTTCGCCACAGCTGCCAGGAGATCGTCTGATAGCTCGAGATCAAACTCAATATTTGTCGAGCCACAGCGCTCGCAGCGCGCACTATCGACGTAGAACTGGTCTTGGTGGGTCTTGAAGAAGACGCTCATGACCTCGTGCCGCTGCCTCAGGTGATACGCAAGCAAGCCCTGCGTATCGTCGGAAGCTTGCTCGGCCTTCGGCACGCCGCCGATCCAGAACACCTTTCGTGTGAAGGCCTGGGTGTTCCCGCACTGCAGACAGCGGGCTGGATGCAAGGTGTTGAACTTGGCGTTTTGCGTGAGCGCTACGGTCTCCGGTTCTGTAAGCGCTCGTATCTGAATGGGTCTCGTCATAGCACCCTCCGAACCCGAGGAGCGCTCTCTTTCACGCGAGGTACAATCCTGCTGAGCTGTCGCCAGCATAGCGTAGCACGAGGAGAGCAGCTCGCGGCGCTACAGCTTCTTGAAGTACCTTGCGACCGGAAAGAGCCTGAAGCCCTGCTGCTCGTAGGTGTGGCGGGCCGGGGCGTGGCCGGGGTCGCCGCCGGTCTCGACCATCGCGACCGCCATGCCCGCCTCCCGCATCCGGTCGAGGGCGAAGGCCGTCAGCGCGCCGCCGACCCCGCGGCCCTGGGCGTCCGGGTCTACGGCGAGCATGTAGATCTCGCCCATTCGATCCGCCTGGTGCAGCCGCACGGCGACAAAGCCCACAGCCTCGCCGGCGATCACGGCGACCCAGACCCTCGTCTGCTCGTCGGCGCACACATCCTCGACAGCGCGCTGCTGGGTCACACGCCAGTCGGGGAAGAACTCGCCGTAGACCTCGCCGTCCATCACGTTCTTGAGCGACTCAAAGACCGGCGCCCACGCCCGTAGCGAGAGACGGACGATCGCGTCAAGGTGGTGCGGCGCGTATGGCTCAATCAGCGGTTCCATCGCACCTCCGGGTAGCGTCCGAAGTTCATCACCGCTACACATCCTCCAGCAGCTTCGCGACCTGCTCGGGGGCGGGAAGCTGGCCCCGGAGGTCGCTCGGCAGCGTCGAGACGATATGGGTCCAGCAAATTTCTGCCACCAATGGTGGCAGTTTTCCATCGGCGCTGTAGCTCTGGTAGAAATCGCGCATACGCCAGAGATTGCGCGCTGAGAAGCCAGCAAGACCAGGGAGCTCCGCCTGTAGATCATGGGCGAGCTGCTCGACCACCGAGCGGCCCCAGGTGTCGCCCCGCTGCCGCTCGATGATCAGCCGGCCAATGTCCCAGTACAGCCCAATGAGCTGCTGATTCACCGCCCGCAGCGCTTCATACTGGGCGGCGCGGATGCGCTGCTTGACCTTGGCCAGCAAATCCCCGTAGAGTGATGGGGTCAGTTCGCTCATCGCACGATACCGTTCCGCCTCTCCAACACCGCCGCAATGCTTGGCGACAACCAGCCACAGCTGGCTCTCAGTTTCTGCGAAGAGCGCGAAAACTGCAAGCCTCAAACAGCCTGGCCTGACAGTCCTTAATGCACAAACTTGGGGGAGCGCAGGCCAGACCTGTTGTTCCACGCCTGCGGCATCTGCGAGGCCGACAAGGCGGGGGTACGCTATGAACGACTGCTTGACCGGACCTTCGAGCCAGTGGTAGGGGGCTGCCGATGGATGCCGCAACCGCCTGGGCCTTGTTCATCGCTGGGTTCACCGACACCGCGTTTGCACGCCGCGCGGCGACGCGCTTTCGCGCCGGGCCCCTCGAGGCGGTCCACTTCGCCGAGGGCGAGGTCGCCGGCACCCCCTTCGCCGAGTTCTTCGCCTACGGCTCGAACCCCGCCGCGGCGCTGGCCGCCGTCGCCGCGAGCCGGCCGCCCCAGCGCCACTATCTAACCGTTCTGGAGGATCGGCCGGGCCTGCGGGAGACGATCGAGCGCGGCGGCTTCCGCCTGGACGACACCGAGGCCCTGATGGCCCTCGACCTCGCCGCGGCGCCGCTCCCCTTGCCCGAGTGGGAGGTCTCGGTGCTCCGATCGGTCGAGGCGGCGGAGTGGCACAACGCCAATGACCCCCAGGGCATCCGCTGGGCGCTGCCCGCCAACCTGGCCGACCCGCGCATGGCCCACTACGCAATCGTGCGCGACGGGCGGCTGCTGGCGCGCGGCCGCAACTTCCACCTGGACGCCGGCCACAGCTACGTGAGCCGCGTGTACACCGCCGAGGCCCACCGTGGGCGGGGCCTGGCGCGGGCGCTGATGACGCGCCTTCTCGCCGACGACCGCGCCAGAGGGGCGCGCTGGAGCGTGCTCACGGCATCGCGGATGGGCGAGCCGCTGTACGCCCGTCTCGGCTATCGCGCTTTGGGCACCATCCTCATCTTCGAAGCCGGGTAGGTCGGTCTCCATCACGTGGCTCCTCGCGGCCGAACACCGGCTCCGTCGCGTCACTGCTGCACCGCCGGCAGCGCATCGGCGAGCAGCATGCGCCACTGCGCCGGATCCTCCTCGGCCGACAGGGCCTGGTTGACGATAACGCTTCGCGTCGGCGCACAGCGCCATCAGCCAGTCGTCGATCGCGGCCCCTTCGACGGCGCTGCGGTACAGGTTGTAGATCGCGTAGTAGGCGAGCTCGATGCGGCGGGGGATCTCGAGGTCGTCATCCTGGAGCGCCGCGATCGGCTCCAGGTAGCGCTGGGCGACATCGGCCTGGTCAACGCCCGCCTCGACGCTCGCCAGCGCGTCGCGCGGCAGAGCGCCGTCGACGCTGTGGGCGATGCTGACCACCGAGTCGATGTACTCGATTCGGCCCCTCGCGCTGGAGGTACGCCTCCCACACGCCGAGGGCGTGGCGGCACAGGGCGAGCTGCACCGCGCGACGGCGCGGTCGGTCGAGGGCGTCGAAGGCGGATCTCAGGTCAGGCAGGGGGTGTGGCTTCATCGCTCTCTCGCTGCGGGCGCAGCCTCTTCTCTTGGCTTGCCGCGCCCCCTGTCTCCCCAGGACCGGCACCAGATCGTCGTCGCCGACGCACCACTGGAGGTAGGCGGGCACGAGGCACAACATCTTGTTCGCCAGCAGCTCTCCGACGCGCCCGACCACCACGTCGTGTACCGGGTCGAAGATCATCAGCCGCAACATCAGGGCGTAATCTTCACAGAGCTGCTCCCAGCTGTACCCCGTCATGCCAGCGGCCTCCCGGGCCGTATGGTACAGCATCAGGGCCTCCAGTTCGTGGCCCTCGTCGGGGGAAGCGTGGGCAGAGCCACTGGGTCAAGTAGCAGTCACCGTGAGTGACGGGGAGCGCCCGCAGGCTCGTCACAGCTTTTATTAACAGTCGCCATTTGATAAGGGAGGCTGAAGCTAACAAACGATTATGGGCGAGCCGCATGCTTTCGCGCCAAGCCGCATCCGGCTGAGGAAGGGCTAAACAAGCTTGCGGTGTCGCCACAATCGGATGGCAGCTTATATCTATCACTCCTTGCCCACCTCAATTCGCTCCGCCGCTTCCTAACGCTCTCAATGTCGGAAGATCAGATGCGTACCCCCCATTCCCTAATTGCTTAATATATTGCAGGTGATTTCGTCGATCTCTTTTTGAGAAATGTCTAAATTACTAACTTGTTCGCCGAGGCGCCTTAACTGATTAGCAGTTGGGTAGGGCAAATTTCTTAAGTCGGAGGCGTTAATTTGAGTGTGGCCGTTATATTTTCTGATGTATTCATCAATAATTGACGAATTTAAATACACAGTCAAACCCTTCGCCAGTAAACGGTCAATTAATCCATCCTTCGAGTGATAGTAATTCAGATGATTTTCAAAGGATATATATTCGTTACTGAATTGCTGAGGGTCATATAAGGAGGCAACTATCCTTCTATGTTCCTCCGTCGTAGAGAACCTTTTAACTAGTACATAATGCGCGTTCGGTAACAGCAACTTTGTTCCAATAGCGTTTGAGGAGATGTGTATTTTTTTCTTAGGATTACTTTTTGGCCACACTACACTTCCCCCTTTAAGGTTAAAAGGGTAAATCAATGGAAAACTCGTAGCATTCGGATTTGATGTTAAATATTTTGTTGCCCGAAAATCTACTACTGGCCCAGTAGACACAAATAATCCAATATCTGCCAGGGTGCCCCTCAGGTTACTAAGGATGTTACTTGCTTTTAGAAAAGGCACACCCGAGGGAAATCTAAAATAGGCGTTGCCATCACCTGGCCAAACAACTTCTTGAAAATCAATAACGCTATGAGTTGCATTTTGTGCCTGAGCGTCTAGCGAATGAGATACAACAACTTCCTTTGAGCGACTCGAACTCCTTCTTGCAGAAAAAACCAAGGTCTCCTGAAGTACTTGATCTGCTTCAAAAACGCGCTCTCGTGAACTAAAGAGGCGAAAATACCGAAAGTCAAGTTTAGACAATACATGCCGCCGAAAATTCAGAAAGTAGTCCCCGCTACAGAAACTACGAGGGACTACAGCTACAATCTGACCTCCTATTTGCAGCATTTCTATTGCCACAACCAAGAAGGCCGTGTATAAATTAGGGGTGTCAACACCTATTGTACGAACGATCTGGCGCTCATCGCTTTCGACAGAAAGTTTACGATAAGGAGGGTTTAAAATTATGACATCAGCGAATATATCAGGAAACATCTCCTTCTTCAAGATCATTGACACTCCTTTAATGAGAAAATTGTCTTTACAGATTGAGCCTCTAAAATCTATTCCTGCCTTTACGCACTCTTGCTCACACCGCTTCATTGAATCACCACATATACCACTTAAATCTTCATTGATTTCAAATGCTATTACCCTAATCTTCTTGGGCTTGTTAGGGGCAACACACAACCGTTCTACGATAGCCGAGAATAAAATCCCAAAGCCAGCACCAGGGTCAAGGATAGTTACTTCTTCTTTCGCGATTTCGATTTGAGAAGCCATAAGCCGGGCCAGATCAACAGAAGAAAAGTATTGTCCGAACTTTCGCCGTTTTGCAGACGAGAGTTTAGACACAGCCGTATCTCTTAGTAACATCACTTGCTCAACCAAAGGTAGGCTAGAGGAGAGTTTTTTTTCAAGACTCATAGTTTCTATACAACTCAATACTCAGACCAACCCATTGGGGTAGTTAAAGTGCGCCATTCTTCAAGTTGAAATTCATACAGCACGGTGATTGCTTCTTTTGACATTATTAACGTCTTACGATAATCTTCTGGTAGTTCTTTGTTCTCTAATGCGTTCTTTATTACTGCCAATGTCTCTTCCACAAGGTTAACAATTCTATCATGCATGTCTTTCCTTAATAATCTGCGTCTCCGGATGCTTGTTATATGTTTTCGATTAAGATGAAGGGTCTCAACGAGATATTTCCCAATAGGCGTAGAACCGGTCACAACTCCATCTGCATTCACTGAAAATTGCTCATCGTAGTCGCACTCGCAAGGGTCAGGAAAACCCACCCCGTCTGCTAAAGGGTCATCCGAAGGCCATTCAACACCTTTATACACATTACACACACAACACGAATAGGTAAGATTCGAATAGGTAGTAATAAGGCCAGGAAATAAAGATTTAGGTTTATGGTGTTCGACATGAAAGTTCCGATATCCTCCAAATTCATTTTCATGGATTGCACAAAAGATACACTTATAAGTAAAGTCCTTACGAAGATACTTCTTGTACCCTTTGTAATTCTTCAACTTAGGAACGCTAGTAGTTCTAACAATCTTAGGCATTTCTACCTCTCACCATCAAAGGCTTTTTTAATATCCTTAAGTATCTGTTCGAGCTTTTTCAATCTCTCCTCCTGGGCTGCAAGTTGGACTAGTTCTTTCGCATCCTCCTCTACAAGTCGTTCAAACGGTCGCTCTAAATCGCTCCTCAGAGCGCGCAAATGTTCTGTTTCCTCAACAGTAAGCTCTCCCAATAATTTCTTGTCAATCAAACCTTTCAATTGTTGCTGCTTTTCAGTTAGGGCTCGATCATACTCACCCATACTACGCAAAATACGATAAATATAGTTTTGCGCATAAGCTCCAACATCTCCTTTGTCAATGATAGAGTCTGCATTGTAGCCCTTATTCAGTAACTCGCCATCTCGTGGATAGTTGGTCAATATAAAAATGGGCAGTTCGGGCCGTCGCACGCGCAAATATTCAGCTAAATCAATCCCAGTATAGGGTATGCCGGGAATATTCTCATATAAACGCTGATCAATAATAAACGCCCCTGTTTCCTTGTCGGCCAACAGGTGATCATATGCTTCAATACTGAACTCCACCGATACAGGCTCGACTTTGAGTGTGCCAAATTGTTCCAGAAAGCCTATGCACTCTTCGGCATCGTCTTGATCATCTTCGACTAGCCACACTAAACGTTCCACACTCATTCTTCACTCTCCTTGTTCATGATATTACGTTTATCAGAAAAATAAGCATAAAACTCAGCCCCGCCTAAATCACATTTTCCCTCAACTAAGACATCGCCATTGTAAGACTGAGTTATGTTCTTGACGATGGCAAGGCCCATCCCGGTACCAATAGGTTTCTTCTCTTTGTCAACTCTAGTGCTAAAGAGAGGATTAAAAATCTTCCCCATGTTACTTTGGTCAATACCTCGACCAGAGTCGGCAAAGTAAAGCTCAATGCGTCCCAAGCTAGTATTGTATTGAGTGCGAACCCTAATCTGTCTCGCACGAGAAAACCTCATGGCTTCCAGGGCATTAGTTACAAAATTAATCAGCACTGATTCGATGTCGATTCTAAATGCTCGAATAGCAGGAACTGTGTGGCTCAGACCTTTGGCATCTATAGCTATTTTTCTCCTATCAAATACAGGCGCAAAAATCTCAAAAATCTCTTCAACCACTTGATTAACATTTACCAATACGCTAGTGCGTTTGTCGCGTGAAATGCGATCCAAGGCAAATTTACCCCAAGACTCTATACGCCCCACCGCTTTCAATAAAACCACAACATCTGCTTTCATCTTGTCAACTACGGGATCGCTCGTCATCTCGTTATTAAGCGTATTTCCAATTCTTAAAGCACGGTTCCGAGTGTTGTTTACAGCTTGAGCGGTTTCATGGCCAAAAGTTGCCATTGCAATACCTAACGTAGAAAGGCTCATTAAGATTTGACGCTCAGTTTCGGCATCTTCCACTGCCTCCTCTCCTGTTCGCAATTTTTCACTCGACACTTTCTCAATTCGCTCAGTTAGAACTCGAAGATTTTCGATCTCAGGTGAATCAAATAGTGACCCTTGTGGTATCTTCTTTGTCGTTGCTCTCAATTCTTGCACAACCTCAGTCAGTTGCTTGCGACTTTCACTTATCACCTCACGAACACTAACCGTCTCGGGAGGCAAACCTTGGTTCTTTTGTCGAGAATGACGATCGCGACGTTGCAGTTCCAAAAATTGAATTCCTTGGAGAGCAAATCTCTGTAAATCACGGAACGCAAGATTGTCAATCAACCCCTCCCGGTTAGTCTGATCTTTCAATTTTGGGTTATCTTCATAGGAGATAAAAATACTTCCCACTACTTGGTTTGCAGCAATACGATAGCCGCTGCTTCCTACACCCCCTGGGCTCCTTACACGTCTGGAATACAGGCCAAGCCAATCTTCATCAGTTGTTGGGTCACCATAAGGTTTCACACGAAAACCATCGCGATAAATGCGAATACCTTGGAATCGATCAAGGAATTTAACTAACTCCGCTCTCTTAATTGATGTTTCCCCTAAAGACAGACTCTCCCTTAGATAAAAATAAAGTGTAAACTTTAGCGATCCACAAGCAGGCTTTGCTGTAGGCAGTACATCAGAAAAGGCAGCGCCCCAAGAATATGGCTCCTCAACAACCTCTCCAGAACGATGAGTTAAGCGATGATGTATTAGTCCGTCAGCGTCAATTCCCGACTCGAGTTTGTATTCAGCAACTTCTGCTAGTGGGTTGCTAACCGGCCCAGAGAGTTCTGGAAGTTCGTTACACTCAAAGTTGATCACGAAGTCAGCCATAGTATAGTCAAAAGGAGGAACAAGAAGCGACAATTCACTATAGAGTTTTCTATACTCTTCTTTATTCCAAACATCCCGCAAGCCAAAAAGATGGATTCTAGTGCCTGAATGCTTGCCTTCAGGCTTAGGTACATGCTTAAGTGGATGACTAACTTCCTGTAATTGCCCAGCCTCTTTTTCATATTTACGCCAGTCTATCTCTAACTGCAGCGCTTGTTCTGCGTCCTTCTTAAATGTAGTGACTATTGCTCTATCACAGAGACGATCCATGGCAAGTCGACCAATACCTTTTTCACCGACCTTGATACGCTTCTTTTCCCTGGTTTTCCTTGCCTTTAGTTTATTGTCTGTACTAATAACCATCCATTTTTCAGTCAAGTCCTGTAAGTCCATCCCTTCGCCATTGTCATCGATTACAATCTCGCCTCTCTTCTTTGATGCATCTGTAAATCGAACCGTAACTTTTCCAGCGTCTGCGTCATAAGAATTCTTAACCAGCTCCAATACAGCCACTAATGGACTAGAAATATTCTCTCTCCCCAGCATCCTCATCGTTCGTGGACTCACACGAAAAGTAAGGCTTTCCGGTAACTTGTTATCATCCATGACTTGGGACTCCTGCTTGCTTGATTAACGACACAACAACTACTTAATAAGCACGGTCTTGGGAGTACTCAAACAATTCTCCTGGTGCGACGCCGAAGAAGCGAGATAGTTGGTCAACAACTTCTAAATTCACCAGCTTCAGTGGCGGTCCTTTCTCGCTGCCGTCACTTGTAGAATACCAGATTCGCCGCGCCGTGCTCATCGGGATCTTCGCCTCGCGCTGCAGCGAGGAGATGTTGAGCCCCCGGGCTTCAGCGAGCTCCTTGACGCGCAGTCGAACGGCCACGGCTGGTATCTCCTTGTCGGCTTTGCTCAGGCACAGTGTATCACTGTAGGTACACACCTCGTGTAATACATCACTCTTGACACAACAGCTAGGGTGCAGTATTCTTTATATCGCCTTTGATACATCGCTAATGAAATATGCACAAGGTTGGACAATGGTTCACTTGCGAGTGAAGGAGCTCGCCGAGCGCCAAGGCCTGAGGCTCGCCCAGGTGCAGCGCCAAGCCAGGCTGTCAGTCACCACGGCGCGGCGCTACTGGTACAACTCGCGCTCGGGCCTGGCGCGTGACGCCGGCACGCTCACCGAGGTCAACCTGGCCACCCTGGGCGCGATCGCCGCCCTGCTCGATGTGCAGCCGGGCGATCTGCTGGCGGAGGCCGAGTGAACGGGCCTGTTTGCCAAAGAGACACTGCAACAGAGCGCTGACACTTCCTGATTTAGCGTTGACAACTTGTAACAGTGCGTTTACACTAAGGGCAAATGTAGACGGAGGCGCAATGGCAAGAGCAGTTCGTTCAAAGCTCCGACAGCTCCGCCTGAACCTGGCAGCTGCTCAGGGCCGGGAAGTCACGATGAAGGAGGTGTGTGACGCAACCGGCATCGCGCTAAGCACCCTCAGCCGGATCGAGAACAACCAGGTCCAATCGATCGAGTTTGCAACCCTGGTCAAGCTCGCAGACTTCTATGGGGTCAAGGAAGTTGGGGAGCTCTTGTCACTTGAGGAGATCAGGCGCGCCCTCCGCACCGCGCTGGCTGGACACCTTACGGCGCGGAGGGCGTTGAGCGAAGTCACAGGGTCAGTTGGAGCTGTCCCTGCGCTTCCCTCATAGTATACACGGGAGACACAACGTGTTCATCAGCACCGGGGCGCCCGCCGAGCGTCGGCCTTGCTGTACCTTTGTGGGGGTCGAAGATGCCTGAGCTAACCACGCCACCCGCACACCAACACCCTCTGCGCCCGCTCGCAGCCCTGGCGCTGATCGTCGCCGGGCTGGCCCTGGCGCTGCTCCTGGTGCTGGCGCTGCGCGACGCCCTCGACCCGCTGGCCCGTGCTGAGCGCGAGGCGGCCTACTGGCGTGCCGAGCAGCTCAATGACCAGCTTGCCCCGCTCGACGTGATCGTCGCCCCTGGCTGGCGCCTGCTGCCCCTGGCTCTGGCGGCTGGCGCCGGCGCCATCGCCCTGCTCGTAGCCTACCGCCGCTGGGGCGGCCACGAGTATATCCGCGCCGAGCACGTCACGCGCGCCCTGGAGGCGATCTACCGCCACCCGACCGTCCCGCAGACGCTCAGCTACAGCTCGCACTACGCGCCCCACCTGCGCGTCCCCGCGGCCGCCCTGCCGGGCGAGGAGGTCACGGCGACCCGGCCTGTCGCAGTGCCCACCTTCGCCCAGATCCTCGCCGGCGGGCGCGTCGGCCGCGGCAACCCCCTGCTCCTGGGCTTCGACACCGAGACTGGCGCCGAGCTCGTCGGCTCCTGGCTTGACCTCTACTCCACGGCGGTCTCCGGCATGCCCGGCAGCGGCAAAACGACCTCTCAGCGCTTCCTGGGCTCCCCGCACCGAGGCCCTCAGCACCTTGGCCCGAGCCCTTATCCAGGCCCAGCGTTGGGAGGATGCCCACGCCACTGCCAGCGTCATACCCGATATAGGAAAACATGCTGAGGTTCTAAGCGAATTGGCCGCCGCCCTCGCCCAAGCCAGCCTGCTCCCCCAGGCCACCACCCTCCTCACCGACCTCTGGCACGACGAGCTGCTGCGCCTCTTCGCCATCGGCGCCGCGCTCCTCCGCGCCTACCCCGAGCTTGGCCAGGCGTTCCTCGACAGCTTCGCCTGGGTCGACGCCCAGCTCGCTATCGGCTGAGCCGCGCGCCCCACACGCCCTGCCAGCAGCGCCAGCCCGTCGCATGTCACCGCCCCCCACGGCCCGCGCACCGTGACCGGCGCGCGGGCAGGGCGCACCTGGGCTCCAGCGAGGGCGCAGCGGCCACGGACACCGCGGGCACACCGGGGGGCGGAGCGCCGCAGCGCTGATGGGGCGCCGGGCCGCCTGGCGCTACAGAATCCATGAAC
>JAAXUL010001424.1 GCA_013336035.1 Chloroflexales bacterium | reverse complement strand
CTGTGGGCCGCATCCTGCGCCGAGCACGGCCTGCACCTGTTTGAGTCGGCGCAGCCTGAGGACTCGCGACCGCGCGAGGCGATCGGGGCCGCCCGCGCCTGGGTGCGCGGCGCGATCACCATGTCCCAGGCACGCGCTGCGGGTGGCCACGCCATGGCTGCCGCACAGTCGTTGCGTGGGGCTGCTCGACATGCCGCCTACGCTGCGGGCCAGGCCGCGGTCGTCGCCCACGTCGCTGCGCACGAGCTCGGCGCAGCCGCGTATGCGATCAAGGCCGCACGTGCCGCCGCGCCGGAAGGGGCGAGCGAGTTTGCAGGGCGCCTCGAGTGCCGGTGGCAGCGCGGCCAGATCCCCGAGGTGATCCGCGCCCTCGTCCTCGACGACCAGCGGTTGCGCAACCCTATCTGCTGGTCGGTGTTTGACTACTGAGCACGCGTTGGGGCGACAGCACCGCCCAGCAAAGCGGATGTCGTGAGGACGGTCGCCCCTAACCGACCATACCGCGCATTCTCGAACCCCAGGTATAAAGCGTATCGGGTGCATGCGATACGCGCACTCCTTAATCAGACTGTGAAGAGGGCTTCTCGTCCGGTGTCCAGTTCTTTTCGCCGGCTGCCCCACGTGGCGCTATACTCTAAACATGCGGGGCGATGACACCGTCGATGAACCGCGCGTTCCTCCTCATCCAGCTGCTGCGGCCTTACACAGTCACTGCCCCTGTCCTCCGGAGTGCCGATCATGAGACACCCTGCTGCTCGGAAGGAGGCTTCCTATGCGCGCAGCAGCAGTCGACAGGGAACCGGAAGCGACACAGCGCCCCAGCGATTCGCACCAAACCGATCCCGCCGCATCTCCAACCGTACGCCTATACTCTCTCGATTGGTTGCGTGTGATCGCGACGTTGGGCGTCTTCCTGTTCCACGCCAGCAACGTGTTCAACACCGCCGCCTTCGAGATCAAAAATGCCGAACAGAGCGAGGCGATCACGCTCATCCAGGGGGTCTTCTTCCCGTGGGGGATGCCCCTCTTCTTCCTGGTCGCGGGGGCGGGGAGCTGGTTTGCGCTGCGCCGACGCTCGGCTGGTCAGTTCACGCGTGAACGCACCCTCCGGCTGCTGGTGCCCTTCCTCACCGGCACGCTCCTGCTCGGGCCGCTCCAGCTCTATCTCTCGTGGCGCCATAGGGTTGCGACTGACCTGATCGACTGGAGCTTCACGGCGTTCGTGGCGGAGCGGCTGGCGCGTACCGGGCCGAAGCTCTTCGGCGCGATCGGGTATCACATGTGGTTCCTGGGCTACCTGTTCGCCTTCTCGCTGCTCGCCCTCCCACTCTTCAGCTGGCTCAGGGGGGAAGCGGGTCAGCGGCTTAGCTCCCGCGTGGCAGAGCTGTGCGAACATCGGGGCGGGGTCCTACTGTTGAGCCTCCCGGCCGTTGCCGTGCGACTGGCGCTGCAGCCGTTCTTCCCGCTGGAGCACGACTGGGCCGATTTCTTCTCGTTCGGCGTGTTCTTCATCCTGGGCTACCTGGTGTTCGCCGACGAACGGTTCACCCAGTCTATCCGGCGCGACTGGTGGATCCTCCTCGCTGCCTGGATTGCCGGCATGCTCGCCTTCGGGGTGACCGTCATAGCGCTCGGGTCACTCGATATCGAGCAGGCGCCCGAAACGTTCCTGGAGTTCCTCTTCTGGGGGATGGTTGCGGCGTGCGGCTGGTTCGGGACGGCCCTGATGCTGGCCCTCGGCATGAGCTCGATGAACCGTGACAGCAGGCTCCTGCGCTATGGCCAGGAGACCCTCCTGCCATTCTTCGTGATCCACCAGCCGGTGATCCTCCTCATCGCGTACTTCGTCGTGCAGTGGGAGGCGACCATCCTGATCAAGCTGTTGGTCGTCGTCCTCGGCGCCTTTGTGGGATCGATCGGCTTCACCGAAGTGGTCATTAAACACGTCGGTATCCTGCGGGCATTGTTTGGAACTCATCATTCGCGCATTTGCAGGGCGAAGTTCCCGGGAGGCTGCCCCAGGCGGGCGTAGAGGTCGGATGGCAGGCCCAACAGAGCCAGAATCTGCTGTTGCGTGTCATTCAAGGACGACA
>JAAXUL010000590.1 GCA_013336035.1 Chloroflexales bacterium | reverse complement strand
CCCTCGGCCCGGGCGGAGGTGTTGATCACGCGGGTGAGGGCGGTGCGGAAGCCCGAGAGGTGGGCGCCGCCGTCGGTGTTGTTGATGTTGTTGGCGAAGGCGTAGACCGAGTCGGTGTCATAGGTCTCGGTGTATTGCATCGCCACCTCGACGGCCACATCGTTGACGGTGCGCTCGGCGTAGAACGGCTGCTTGTGCAGGGTCGTCTTGTCGCGGTTGAGGTGGCGCACATAGCTGACGATGCCGCCCTCAAAGTAGAAGTTGACCTCCTGCTCGTCGCGCTCGTCGCTGAACTTGAAGTGCAGGCCCTTGGTCAGGTAGGCCATCTCGCGGAAGCGCTGGGCCAGGGCCTTGAAGTTATAGTCGATCCCATCTTTGAAGATCGCCGTGTCGGGCATGAAGTGGATCGAGGTGCCGGTGCCCTCGGCGGGGCCGATGGCCCTGACCTCGGCCTTCGGCTTGCCGGTGATGTACTCCTGGACCCAGAGCTTGCCGTGGCGGCGCACCTCGGCCCGCAGGTGGGCCGAGAGCGCGTTGACCACCGAGAGGCCCACGCCGTGCAGCCCCGAAGAGACCTTGTAGCCGCCATCGCCAAACTTGCCGCCGGCGTGCAGCTCGGTGGTGGCCAGCTGCAGCGCCGAGACCTTGTGCTTGGGGTGGATGTCCACGGGGATGCCGCGGCCGTTGTCGACGACTTGGACCGAGCCATCTTTGCAGATGGTGATCGTGATGCGGTTGGCGTAGCCGGCCAGGGCCTCGTCGACCGAGTTGTCAACCACCTCTTTGATCATATGGTGCAGGCCATTGATGTCGGTGGGGCCGATATACATGCCGGGGCGCTTGCGCACCGCGTCAAGGCCCTCTAGCACCGTAATCTGGCTCGCGTCGTAGCTCTGGGGCTCGCTGCTCATAATCTCGTCGTCCTTCATTAGGTATGTCGTCCTCTATGCTTTGCCGGCTATCGCCCAGCGAGCGAGGCGCTCGCGGTAGAACTCGAGGCGGGCGGCGCTGAGGCCGCTGCCAATGTAGGCGCTGCTCAGGATGGCCAGGGCTAGGCCGGGCGGCGTGGCCGCGATCTGCCGCCAGATCACCCCGAGGCCGCTGAGGATGACGAAGCTGAGCAGGAGCAGCCCGAGCGTGCCCATAAGGTCGCGCCGCACAATATGCACACTGTTGTAGATCGCCCGCAGCGGCCCAGCCTTGCTGATCAGGATCGCTTCGGGGGCGAAGCCTGTGTAGACGTAAGCCCAGAAGAGCGCTATGTACCAGGCCAGCAGGATGAACAGGGCCGTCCCAGGCAGGGCCGCTATCACAATTGCCGAGATCGCCAGGAACGGCAGGGCCAGCACGAACCCCACGACCGCCAGGGTCAGCAGGTAGCGGGCAATGTCGCCGGCCACCCGCAGCGAGTGGCGCAGGCTTGACAGCGGACCGCGCGGCTCGCCGCTCACGGCCTCGCTCAGGGCCGTGAGAAAATAGCTGCTCAGGAGCAGGGCCAGCAGATTGATCAGAATCATCGCTGCCGCTAGCTCGAGCGGGCCCCGGAGGCCGATCGCCCCGCCCGACGATGCCTCGACCAGAGTCGGCGGCGCCAGCACCGGTACGAAGTTCAGCCAGGCCATAGCAAGCCGCACATCGGTGGAGAGGACGCCCTGCGCGATCCGCTCTTGCTCGCTGGCGGTGCCGCCAAAGAGTGAGCTTAGATTATGCAGGCTGGAGCGCAGCTGGCTGGCCATCGGGGCGATGGCAACCGGTGTGCCCAGCCATAAGTAGGCGCTCAGCGCCATGGGGATGCCGATCACCCACAGCCGCCGATGCAGGGCCCGATACCCCGCGCCTATTGTATCGACCAGGCCAGCGTTTCTGGGCTTGCCAATGCTCAATGCGCCCTCCTCACAACCTGCTCATTATACCATATCCAACCCCTTTTTGGAAGCAAAATAGCACATAGGTTCCATGAGCACCGCCAGAGGCTGCCTTCGGTGAGCGGGATCGTCGGCCCCGCGGACAGGTCGCACCCTGACGCCTCAGACCTTACGCCGCTCGCCTATGTGCGCGGCCTCAAGCCAGTCGCGGATCGCGTAGGGCAGGTAGACTAGCGCAAAGGCCGCCAGGCCGATCAGCTGGAGCGAGATGATGTACCACGGCCAGGGCCCGAGGTAGTCGAGCAGGGTCGGGTAGTCGGGCTTGCGGGCGATGAACATATAGTTGCCGCCCGTTAGCCAGTTGACCAGCCCCACGGCGATCAGGGCGCCGTTGGTGATCAGGACGACGCTCAGAAGCGAGCGCCAGGTGGGCCGGTAGCCCCACGCCGCCGCGGCGAAGACCACAGCCCACAGGATCACCCCGTGCGAGGTCCAGAAGATCCAGTAGACAAAGTGGGGGAAGTTGTAGCCGCTCGCCTGGAGGTCAGGCGTCAGCATGGCCTGGGTCGCGCCGGCGAAGCCCCAGAAGTAGAGTACCTGGTAGAGCGTGGAGCTACGCGTCAGCAGCAGCGCGGCGGCGAGCGGCACCGACAGCGTGCAGAGGTGCAGGGGCAGCGAGTAGCGCACGCTCCAGAGCCCATTGGCGAGCTGCCACAGGTCCCACCCAAGCCAGTTGGCCACACAGAAAGCCGCCAGAGCCCAGCGCAGCGCCTCACGCGCCCACGGGCTGAGGCGCGGGGTGAGCACGGCGATTAGCACGCAGACGGCGGCAACGGCCAGCAGGGGCAGAAGATGTTGAGCAGAGAGGAGCGTGAAAGGCGGCCCGTCGTAGGACAGTCCGAGATAGTCGGAGGGCATGGGTGCGTCCGTGCGCAGCGATGCGTCAAGGGCGAAACAAAGGCGGGCGCCGGTGGCGCCCGCCCTTCTATCCCATCAGCCATCTCGCAGCATTGTCCCGTCAGGGAGCCAGCGAATGCGGACGCCGTCTACGTCAGTCCAGGTCTCGCTCTCGTCAGTATCGTCTTCGTTGCGAACGATCACCGGGCCACGATTGCGCGACCACTGCAGCAGATCGTCGATGGTGTACCAGCCCGACTGATACTGGACCTGGTCGGTCGGGTTGAGCCAGAAGCGAATCTGACCGTCCATCCACTGCCAGCGCTCGAGCGAGCGCCACTGCTTGCCCTGGTCGTTGAGCACCACCTTCAACTCTTCGAGCATACGAAGTAGCTCAGGGAGCGTGTGCCGGTTGCTGTAGCGCAGCTGCAGCAGGCGCTGGTTCACCGCGTCGCGCAGCTGTTCAAGCTCTTCGATGCTCAAGCCGTCGATGTCGATGTCGATCACAGCAGCGTCCTTTCTGTGGATACCGGTTCAGCCTGGCGGCTGTGAGCGCCGTAGGGTGCGATGCTGGCAGGTTGTAGGCTGATCCGCTCCGGCATCCAATCCAGAGCGACTCCCTGGGTGTCTTCCGACGCGTACTGCGGTGTACGTGCTCGCCGAGTGGTGACCACCCGCGTTTGTATCATACCGCATCTCTGTTACAATCCCTATGCCAAAAACCTGACACTCCTGTCACAAAAATGCGTACGTATCCCTTTGTATAGAACGTCCGGGGCGGTCGGTTTGTTCTGCGGCCCGCCCGTGGGCCCCAGGATTACGAAGTATAATTCCAGCATATAGCGAATTGTGACAAAAAGAACAAAGAATTAGTAAACGAATCGGGAGCCCACGTTAAGGCTTCCGCACTCAAGCCCGGGGGGCTGGCTGTTACAGTTCTGGCTACGCACGGCCCGCTCTTATCTACCCCTCTTCGGCCGCGCTATGGCGTCACCGACCTCCAAGATGACACCGGCTTCAGCGGAACGCCCTGGAAAGTAGACGAGACGTGTTGCTGTATGATAGCCCAGCCCCCCAGCGCGAAGGTGCCTTCTGCGAGCGGCCCAAACGAGCCGCCTTTCGCCCCTCTGGGGCCGAGCGACGCGTAGCCGGCCGGGTCGCGCTCATCTACGCCCTGGCGGTCGCAGTCTGGATCAGCGGCTCCGATCTAGCTCTCTTCTTCGTCGGCATAGCCGCCGGAAACACTATCGTCGTCGAGCTGGCCAAAGGCCTCATCTTCATCGTCATCTCGACCGCCGTGCTCTATCTGATTGTCGCCCGGGTGGTGGCCAGCCTGAGCGTCAGCGAGCAGCGCCTGAGGCTGCTCGCCGAGCATGTGCCCGATATGATCTACCGCCTGCGGGTCTACCCCGACTACGCCTTCGAGTATGTGAGCCCCGCGGCCTCTGCCCTGGCCGGCTACTCGCCCACCGAGTTCTACGCCAACGCCGACCTGGCCTTCAGGCTTGTCCACCCCGACGACCACAAGCGCCTGCCCACTCTGAGCCGGACGCCTGGCACCGATGTCCTGCCCGTCGAGCTGCGCTGGGTGCGCAAGGACGGTACGGTGATCTGGACTGAGCAGCGCAATGTGCCAATCTACGACGCGCAGGACCGCCTGGTGGCGATCGAGGGCGTCGCCCGCGATATCACCGAGCGCAAAAACGCCGAGGAGCAGATCCTCGGGCAGCGCCGCGCCCTCGAGCAGGCCCACCTCGCCCTCGTCGAGTCCTATGACATCACCCTCAGCGGCTGGTCCCAGGCCCTCGACCTGCGTGACCATGAGACGGAGGGGCATAGCGCCCGGGTCACAGACCTGAGCGTACGGCTCGCCCGGCAGATGGGCCTCTCGGACGAGGCCCTCGAGCACTTCCGCCGCGGCGCCCTGCTCCACGACATCGGCAAGATCGGCATCCCCGACGCCATCCTCCACAAGCCCGGCCCCCTCTCTGAGGCCGAGTGGGCGGTGATGCGCCGCCACCCTGACTACGCCCGCGATCTGCTGGCGCCGATCAGCTTTCTGCGCCCCGCCCTCGACATCCCGTACTGCCACCATGAGCGCTGGGACGGCACAGGCTACCCGCGCGGCCTCAAGGGCGATACGATCCCCCTGGCGGCCCGCATCTTCGCCGTCGTCGATGTGTGGGACGCGCTCACAAATACCAGGCCCTACCGCGCCGCCTGGAGCAGCGAGCGGGTGCGCGCCCACATCCGCACCCAGGCCGGCGCCCTCTTCGACCCCGCCGTCGTCCGCGCCTTCCTCGCCCTGATCGACGACGAGCGCCAGGCGGCGCAGCGCAAGGTGGCCTAGCGCCGGCGCGCCCTCACGCCCCTGGCGCCTCACCAAGCAGCCGCTGGGCGACGGCCAGGGCGGCGTAGTCGCCCACCGCCTCGCCGAGACCGGCTGGGACGACCTGGCAGGCGGCGAGGGCCTGGGGGAGGCACTCTTCGCGCAAGACGCGGGCGACCTCGGCCTCGAGCAGGGCTAGCTGGCGCCCGTAGATACTACCGATCACGATCCGCTGCGGGTTGAGGATGTCGATCAGGATGGCGAGGCCTTGCCCAAGCCTGCGCGCGACAGTGGCAAAGACCGCGAGGGCCAGGGGGTCGCCGGCGCGGGCCGCGGCGCCCACGGCCTCGGCG
>JAAXUL010000589.1 GCA_013336035.1 Chloroflexales bacterium | reverse complement strand
CGGCAGAAGGACCGCTTGCTGACGCGCATGCGCCGGCAGATCGAGCAGCTTGGTTACAACGTCACCTTGGAACCGATGGCGGTTGCGGCTGATTGACGGCCGCTGCCCCGCCTATTTTCACGTTAGACTACTGCGCCCACTACGCGGGCTATCCCGTCGATACGGCAGACCTGATCAGCCGGGACGGCGTCTGGTGGCTGCATGTGGTGGTGACGCTGCCCGCGCCTGAGGTAGTGCCAAGCGACGAGGTGGTGGGCGTAGACCTGGGCTTGGTCCAGCCCGCCGTCACTTCGAACAACCAGTTTCTCGGCAAGCGGGCCTGGAAGGATGTCGAGGGGCGGCTGTTCTATCTCAAACGGCAGCTTCAGCGCAAGGGCACCAGAAGCGCCAAGCGGCACTTGTGCAAGCTGCGCGGGAAGCAGGCTCGCTTTCGCCGTGATTGTGATCATGTCCTCTCCAAGCAGATTGCTCAGGCTGTGGAACCGGGCGCAACCATCGTGCTGGAGAACCTCAAAGAGATCAGGAAGCGCTCGAAGCTCCGCAAGCAGAGCAAAACCAGCCGCCGGGTGCATAGTTGGTCGTTCGCCCAGGTCAAGGGATTTGTGGAGTACAAAGCCGAGGGACGGGGGTGTACGGTGGCTGGGGTTGATCCCCGGTATACCTCGCAGAGCTGTAGCTGCTGCGGGCACGTCGCCCGCAACAACCGCCGTTCCCGTGGCCGCTTTGTGTGTCGGGTGTGTGGCTTCGAGCTACATGCGGACCTGAATGCGGCCCGCAATATTGCGGCCAAGTACCATGCCAGTGGGGGTAGAGCTCCTACTGGTGGGCTGCCTGTCAACCAGCCAATCGTGTCCGTCTCGACGCCGCTGGCGTTGGAATGAGGCGCAAGCCGCCGGGCTTTAGCCCGTGCGGTATGTTGACTCCGACATCACACCAGAAAGCGAGCCCGACCATGACGACCATCCTCACCCCTGAGCAGATCGCCGCCCTGCCCCTGCCTACGAACACCCAGGACATCCCGGCCGAGCTGCTGGCCCGCCTGGACAGCTTCTGCACCGGAAGCTTCGCCGGCGCCGGCGAGTTCTACGCCTACGACACGCCGGCCGCCTTCCTGGTCGGGGGCCTGTTCGGCGTCTTCTACGGTGGCAAAGTCGACGAGGCCCGCGGGGCGGCCGCGCAGGAGGTCCTGCGCCACTTCGGCTACGTGGCCGAGAACACCCCCGCCTGGGGCTAGAGAAGGCCCACTGGCACGATGCTGCCTGCGTCGGCGCCAGCACGCCCGAGACACTGGACGTGCGCGGCGTGCGCCCACTCCTGATTACGGCCACCGGCCACGGCAACCGTCAGATGGCCGGGCTCAACAAGTACGGCTTCCCGATCCGGCACCGCCAGCGGGTCAAGCGCCACTTCGGCTTCCAGACCGGCGACATCGTGCGCTCGGTCGTCGTGAAGGGGAAGTACGCTGGCACGCACATTGGCCGAGTCGCCATTCGGGCCAAGCCCTCGTTCAAGCTCAACGGGATTGATGTGCCCGCCAAGTGCTGTACCGCGCTACATCGTGCAGATGGCTACGCCTATCCGAGGAGACCAGATGCCAACGACACACCACCCGGACTCGCGGCGCGCTGATACGGGTGCGAGTCCTCCATGCGCCGCGCCCGCACTTCCTCCGCACGGGCTAAAGCCCGGCGGCACCCGTGCGGGTTATTCGGTGGGCGCAGCGCGAGCTGGGAGAGGAGGTCTACGACCTGCTGCGCCGCGCTGCGAACCCAGAGGGCCTGGCGATCGCCGACTGGCAGCGCAACTACGACGCCGGCTTCTACGGCCCGACGCCCGCCGCCCTTCGTGCCGAGCTGGCCGAGCTGCACGCGCGGGTCGAGGCGATCCGCCTCCCCGCCGGTGAGCGATCCATCGAGGAGGACCCCACCTGGCTGCCCGCCGACATCAGCCGGCTGCGCGACGCCATCGATGCGCTCACCCAGGTGCAGGCCTGGCAGGTGTTGACCAACCTCTTCCCCCAGGTCGGCGCGACCTCCGACGCCTACTCGGTCGACGCCCCCTACCTGAAGGACATGCTCTACGACCACCTGGCGATCGGCGCCTGCCTCCAGAGCACCGACGAGGCCCTCGCCGACCTGTACGCGCACCTGAGCTAACCCCCCCGCTGCAATCACCGAAGGCCCAACGACCATGACTCTCCACACCGCAGCCCAGGGCGCCGGCAAGGCCGCCCTCATCCACGACGCCAGCACGGACAACGAGCACATCACCGCCCTCGATCGGGCGCCCAAGGACAGTCCCAGCCCCGAGCAGCCCTTCGCGGCCTTCGCGTTCGGCCCCGCGGCCCAGGGCGTGCTCGCCGAGTTCATCCCTGACCTCTTCCGCGAGGAGATCGACGGCTTCGCGGGCCTGCCGCCGCAGTTCCTCTTTGATCAGCTCCAGTTCCTCACGGACGTGCCGAACGGCGACACGCTAGCCCGGGCGATCCTGACCGACCTGGGGCTGCTGCCCGAGACGGCCACCCTCCAAGAGGCCGACGACCTGATTGCCGTCAGCTACCAGCACGAGACGCCCGCCCAGCTGGGGATGCGCCGGCTGCGCGCCCTCGGCGCCCTCATCGCCGCCGGTGAGGAGCTCTGGACGGTCCTCTGGTGCCTGCCCCGCAACGGCCCCACCAGCGACTTCTACGCGATCAACGTGGCGGTGCGGGCTGGCCAGGCGGCCGACGCGACCGCCCCCCGCGTGACCGCGATGCCGAAGCCCTGGATCGTCTAAGCCCGCCTGCAAACCCGCACGACCGGCCCCGCTCGCTCGAGCGGGGCTTTTCGATTCACGAGGCCCGAATAGACCGACGCACCACCCGGCCCGAGCTCAAGTGCGGCGCGATCGTCGCCGTGAGCTTCTGGGCCGGCATCCCCAAGTCCGAGGCGATTGTCTATCGCCGGGTGTGGCACGGCAGCGGCAAACAGAAGCTCGCCGCCTACATCATCCATCCCGACTGTGGCAGGACGGTCGAGGCTGACGACTTGACCTTCCTGGCACACCCCGGCGACACCGGCCCGCGCTCCAGCTATGCCGAGCTCGAGGCCCTGCTGCGGCAGTATCACGCCGAGCACGTGAAGGACCCCACATGATTACCCTCGCCGTCACGCCTGAGATCGTCCGCAAGATGCGGCCTGGCCAGGTCATCCTGCCCTCGATCGTGATGCAGCCCGGCCGCACCCGGCCCTGGGAGCCCTGCTATAGCGTGGCCCTGCCCGGCCCGTTCGAAGTGATCTACGACCTGGAGGGCTGCCCCATCTGGGGGCGCTCGCTCTACATCAGCGCCGAGGCTGCGGCGCCGATCGCCGCTGCCGATGGCGTCGCGGTGCTAGCCAGGCTGGAGGCCGAGGGCCGACCGACCTACATCCACGCGAACCTCCACCGCGCCCGCGCCAACAGGAAGTGCGCCGCGGCCGACCGACAGCCGATTGTGGCGATCCGGCGCGGGCGCTACGACCGCAAGCCCGAGTACGCCTTCCGCGTGCGCGTGGACGGCCCCGGCTGGCTCGTCGCCTGCCCCGACCGCGCGCTGCCGTGCTCGGCCAAGGTCTTTCTCGTCGTGCCCGCGGCGATCGCCGTGGCCGTCGTCAACTAAGTACAGCGTTGCATAAGTTCGTAGCGCATGCCGGACGTCGCCCCTGGGTTGCATCGGCGTTGGCGGGCGCCCCAATTCGTCACGGACTTGCGCAACGCTGTACTAAGGAGGCGTCGTGCCCCATATCCCACACGTTGACCGTGCAGCCATCGAGGCTGCGATGGACCGCTTTGACCAGGAGTTCCGCGGCAAGGCCCGCTGGGCCAGGTGGCCCACCGCTGCCGACAAGTTCGCCCTGGAGCGGGGCGGCAAGCAGTACCCGGTCAAGTTCATCATCAGCCTAGCCACGGGCGTCGGAGTCAATACCTTTTCCGGCGGCGCTGAAGCAAATGGCTACATCACCCGCCGGGGCCTGACCGTGGCCCCTATCTCGCACGACGGCTGCGCCGGCAGCGAGCCGGCCCAGGAACAGGAGTAGTACCGTGTCCGACGAGCACCAGACCGAGCTCCCCGCCGTTCGCCCCTTGACCGCACAGATCTTCGACGCCCTGATGCTCGACATCTGGCCGTCCCACGCGACCTGTCAGGACTTCGGCCTCACCAGCGGGGCCCACTACACCGCACTCCAGGCGGCGGTGAAGGCCGGCGAGCCAGGGCCGACCCTGGTTCGCCTCGAGCAGATCATCGGCCGCGGGCCCAAGCTCACGGCGTTCGTGCGCGAGACTGTGCCCGATGCGCCGAAGTTCACGACGCCGTTCGATACCCTCCTCGATGAGGGAGAAGGATAGCCCAATGCGCACACGCAACACAGACCACATCCTGACCGACCGCTTCGCAGTTGGCCGCGATCGCGGCCAGCGACGAGGACATCGAGTTCTAGCCCTCTTGTAGAGGTTGCCATGCAGAACCGAGACATCACCTTCCTGTTCACCCCGCCGCCCGCCGAGCAGATCGCCGCCGAGGTCCAGCAGCTCAACCCCACCATCACGGGCGAGCAGGTGGCGTCCACCACCGCGCTCATCCGGGATCTCGTTGGGGATATGCCGCTCACGCAGCCGCACAAGCGCGCCTACGACGTGTCCAGCGGCCAGCACTACCTGGCGCTGCGCCGGGCCATGATCGAGGAGGCGGTGGCCACCCGCTCCTGGCCACAGCTGGTGGCCACCCTCGCCCCGCTCGCCTACGACGGGGCGGCGATCGGCGCCTTCGTCCAGGACCGGCTCGGCTTCCTCGCCGTGCGCTTCGCGCCGCCCCCGCAATGACGCCCGCCCACCCAGCCCCCCTGGCGCGCCCGGTTCGGCAAACGGGCCGGGGTCGTAGGCACTGTGTCTCAGTCCGTCCGCGCCTTCGGTCTGCGCCGATGCCGATATCGCGGATTGTCCAAGACAAAACTTCAGCACGTTTTTACGGCCATCGCCATCAATGTTGTGCGCTTGGACGCATGGCTGAACGAACGTCCCTTCGCCAAAACAAGACGATCAGCTTTCGCCTCCCTGGTGCCTACGGCGGGAGCGGCATAGATTCCCGCCTATCGAATTCGCCAGCAGTATCGTTTGCTACTCAGACCCTAACAGTAGGGATTTACAGCAGCAGTGAGCAGGATTATGCTTCCTGCAAGGAACCAGCAATGGCGGCGCTCAGACTCTACACTCTAGGAAACGATCGCGATGTCCACATGTACGGCTGCCCTGCAGCCCAATGCCACAGAATTCAAGGTGCACCACCGAGCGTTTAGCAGTCCTGAAGCAGCGGTTTTCCCTCACACCGGCTATCTGGATACTTACGTCCAGCTCCTGGAGGGTATCCGCCAGCATCGCGGTCTGCTGGTGCTGACCGGTGCTTCAGGACTGCTAAACGCTCGGTGGTGCACCTTGACTTCTGTGGCATTGGGCTGCA
>JAAXUL010000588.1 GCA_013336035.1 Chloroflexales bacterium | reverse complement strand
CGGCACGCTGACCACGCGCACCGGCCCCGCCACCGCCGGCGCCTTGCGCAGCGGCAGGCGCGCCAGCTCCTCGGCGCCGACGAAGCGGGCCGCGATCGGCCGATCCTCCCACACCACGGCGTTGGCCAGCTCCTCCGCGGCCCGCGCCTGGGCCGCCGTCAGGGCGGGCGTGTCGAGGTCGATGGTTACGCTGGCGGCGCTCAGGTGGAACGAGACAGTGGGCAGGCCGCTGGTGGCGATGAAGGCCGCCGTCAGCAGGTGCTGGCCGCAGTGCTGCTGCATATGGTCGAAGCGCCGCGCCCACTCGATCACGCCCCGCGCCTGTGCGCCGACAGGCAGGTCCGCCAGATCCTCGGGGCGCGCCAGGGCGTGCCACACCGTCTCACCCTCTGCCTGCACGTCGACGACCGCGAGGCCATTGAGGGCACCTGTGTCGGCGGGCTGGCCGCCGCCCTCGGGGTAGAAAGCGCTCCGGTCAAGGGCTACGGCGGCCAGCCGGCCCACGCGCCCGTGGGCGACCACCGTCGCCTCGAAGTCGCGCACGTAGGCGTCGCCGTAGTAGAGGCGGTCAGTCACGGAATACCTTCTCCGGCCGCCAGACCTCACCCTCGTGCCTGAGCAGGGCGAGCAGCTCGCCGCCAGGGGCGTGGGCGCGCGCCCGCTCGCCCGCGAGGCCGGGCAGCTGCACCGGCATGCCGTTGGCGACGCGGCGCGCTGCCTCGGCGTCGAGCCGGGCCGCCGGCCAGTCGGCCACGGCGGTCTCGGGCGGCAGCAGCGCGCCCGACAGCTGGCCGGGGTCGGCCAGCAGCGCATCGAGCGCGATGGCCTCCGCAAGGTGAAAGGGGCCGACGAAGGTGCGCTCGAGGGCCGCCAGGTGGGCCCCGCAGCCCAGGGCCGCGCCGAGGTCGCGGGCCAGGGCGCGAATGTAGGTGCCCTTGCCGCACTCGACCTCGATGCTCAGGTCGTCGCCCCCGGCCCGCGCCCAGTCAAGCCGGTAGACCGTCACGGGCCGCGGCGCCAGCTCGACCGTCTGCCCGGCGCGCGCCAGATCGTAGAGGCGCTGACCTTCGTGGTGGAGGGCCGAGTACATCGGCGGCACTTGCATGATCGCGCCGCGCAGAGGCGCCAGAGCGGCCTCGATCTGCGCGTCGTCGAGGGGCGGCACGGCGCGCGTCGCCAGGGGCTCGCCCTCGGCATCATCGGTGGCGGTGCTCACGCCAAGGCGGACGAGGCCCCGGTAGCCCTTGCGGGCGTCCGCCAGATGCTCGATCAGGCGCGTGGCCTGGCCGAGGGCCACCGGCAGGATGCCCGTGGCGGCGGGGTCGAGGGTGCCGGCGTGGCCTACCTTCACACCCCGTCCGGCCAGGCGTCGCACCCGCGCCACCACATCGTGCGAGGTCAGCCCCGCGGGCTTGTTGATATTCAGGAAGCCATTCATGGGCTGCTTGGTCGCTCTTATGGGGCTTTCGCCAGCGCTGCCCGCAAAAGCGGAAGCACGGCATCGGGGGCCTCTGCCAGGCTCATCGGGAGGGTGGCGCCGGCGGCCTGGGTGTGCCCGCCGCCGCCCCATGTCTGGGCGATGGCGGCCACATTGATCCCGGGCACCGAGCGCAGGCTCAGCTTGACCGTACCATCGACGCGCTCTCTGAACAGGGCGCAGATCCGCATGCCGGCGCTGCGCTGCAGCTGCTGGACCGTGTCGTCGGTGGCCTCGTCGGTGGCTCCGGTGGCGACCAGCTGCGCCTGCGAGACCGTCACCCAGAACAGGGGCCCCTCGCGGCGCAGCCCGCTCAGCGCGAGCGCCGAGAGGCGCATGGTGCTCTCGGGGATGCTGAAGTAGACCGCGTTGATGACCGCCCGCAGGTCGGCCCCGGCCTCGAGCAGCTCGGCCGACGTCCGCAGCGTCTGGGGCGTGGTGCTGCTGGTCTGGAAGCTCTGGGTGTCGGTGGTTACGCCTAGGAGCAGACAGGTGGCCGCGGCGGGACTTACGGGCTGGCCCATTGCTCCCAGCAGCCGGAAGAGCAGGTCGGCGGTCGACGCCGCCGAGGGGTCGATCAGGTTGACCATGCCGCCGCCGTCGTTGGTCACGTGGTGGTCGGTGATCAGAAGGGGCCCGGCCAGCAGGGCGGGGCCGTGCTCCTCGGAGATCGCGCCGACGCGGTCGGGGGTGGCCGTGTCGAGCATCCAGATCAGGTCGGCCGCGGGCAGCGCGTCGCCGCGCCGGTAGACCTCGAGCCACTCGGCACCGGGGAGTATAAGGCTGTAGCTGGGCGCGGGCGAGGCGAGCAGGCAGATCGGCTCTTTACCGCTGTCGCGCAGGGCGTGGGCGGCCCCCAGCAGCGAGCCGACCGCGTCGCCGTCCGGGTTGACGTGGGTGAGGAGCAGGATGCGCCGTGCCTGGTCGATCTGCTCGCGGAAGGCGGCCGCCGCGGCCGCTGCATCTGTGTAGATCATTGTGCTATGCGGTATACAGTGTATCCAGAGCGCTTCTTAATCTCTTTGAGCTTCAGCTGGTGGCGTGGGCCGAGGCGGGGGATGAGATGGTTGAGCCCGCTGACGACGACGAACCAGTACTCGCCCCCGGGGCGCAGCTGCCCGAGCGGGCCGAGCACGAACTCCTGCTCGATCGCCAGGTCGCCGATCTTGGCCGGGATATTCGAGACGATCAGGTCGTAGGGCCCTGGGGGCACCGCCTCGAGGCCGACGCTGCCGAGGACGCTGGTGTTGCCGGCCTCGTTGAGGGCGGCGTTATGGCGGGCGTAGCGCACGGCCAGCAGGTCTTTGTCGGCCATCGTCACCGCGGCGTCGGGGAAGCGCCGGGCCAGCGCGATGCCGATCACGCCGCAGCCGCAGCCCAGATCGAGGATCCGTGCGGGGGGCTCGGCGGGCTCGATCGTGCGCAGCAGCAGGTCGGTCCCATCGTCGACCTCGAATGAGGAGAAGAGCGTGTGGCCAATATCGAAGGCGAACTGCTGGCCGCGCAGGGTGTAAGGGATGCGCTTCTTATAGTAGGCGTCGGGGCCTTCACTCATCATCGTCTAGCTTCGGCGGGTTCTGGCGACGCTCCTCCTCGACCTCGCGCAGGACCTCGGTGATCCTGACGCTATAGTCGAGCGAGGTGTCGTGGATGAGGTGCAGCTCGGGGATGAAGCGCATATGGCGCATCTCCTCGGCCACGCGCTTGCGCAGAAAGCCGCGGGCGCGCTGGAGCGCCCCCATCGTCTCGGTCTTCTGAGCCTCGTCGCCCATCACCGAGACGCGGACGATGGCCCGCTGCAGGTCAGCGCTGACCTCGACGCCGGTGACGGTCGCGAAGCCGACCCGCGGGTCCTTCAGCTCATTTTGGATCACATCGCCGAGGATCTGCTGGATCGTATCGGCGACCTGCTGGAGTCGTTGTTTACCCATAGCAAGAGAACCTTCCGCCCCCCTCTCCTGCGGAGCGGGAGAGGGGGGCAGGGGGGAAGAGGGCCTACAGTGTCGCTTCGACGCGCTCCTGGCGGTAGAACTCCATATTGTCGCCTACCTGCACATCGCCGAAGCCTTCGACGATCAGGCCGCACTCGTAGCCGGCGGTCACCTCGCGGACATCGTCCTTGAAGCGCTTGAGGCTGCTGATCTTGCCGTCGTGGATCACCGCGCCATTGCGTAGCACGCGCACGCTCTGGCCGGTGCGGGTGATCTTGCCGTCGGTGATATACAGGCCGGCCACCACCTCGCGCGAGGGTAGGCGGAAGGTGTTGCGCACATCGGCGAAGCCCTCGACCACTTCCTTGAAGGTGGGCGCCAGCATACCGACCATCGCCTTCTTGATGTCGTCGGTCAGCTGGTAGATGATGTTATAGAACCTGATGTCGATGCCCTGCTGCTCGGCCCCACGGCGGGCCGCCGGGTCAGGGCGGACATTGAAGCCGATGATGATCGCCTGCGAGGCCACAGCCAGGTTGACATCGCCCTCGCTGATCGCGCCTGTGGCCTTGTGGATCACCCGGATCTGGACCTCTTTCTGCGACTCGCTGAGCTGCTTGAACTGGTGCTCGATCGCGCCTAGCGAGCCCTGCACGTCGGCCTTGAGGATGACGTTCAGGTCCTTCACCTGGCCCTGCTGGACCTTGCTGAACAGGTCTTCGAGGCTGGTGCCGCGGTTGGGGGCGGCGATGGTCTCCATGCGAGTCTGGCGCTGGCGCTGGGTGGCCACCTCGCGGGCGATGGTCAGGTCTTCCATCACCTGGAGGATATCGCCGGCCTGGGGTACGCCCTCGAGGCCCAGGATCTCTACCGGGGTCGAGGGCTCGGCGTAGCGCAGGCGCTTGCCGCTATCGCTGAACATCGACTTGATCTTGCCCGAGACCCCGCCGACGAGCACATTGTCCTCGGGGCGGAGGGTGCCGTTCTGGATCAGCACGGTGGCCACGGGGCCGCGGCTCTTATCAAGCTCGGCCTCGATGATCGTGCCGATGGCGGACGCGTTCGGGTTGGCCTTCAGATCCTGTAGGTCAGCCACGAGCAGGATCATCTCGAGCAGGCCGTCGATATTCAGCTTCTGGCGGGCCGAGACCTCGACCGAGGGCACATCGCCGCCGTACTCCTCGACGATCACATCGACGGCGGCCAGCTGCTCTTTGATCCGGCCCGGGTTAGCCGAGGGGAGGTCGATTTTATTGATCGCCACGATCATGGGCACGCCGGCCGCCTTCACGTGGGCAATGGCCTCGCGGGTCTGGGGCATCACGCCGTCGTCGGCGGCCACCACCAGCACGACGATATCGGTGGCCTGGGCGCCGCGGGCGCGCATGGCGGTGAAGGCCTCGTGGCCAGGCGTGTCGAGGAAGGTGATCTTGCGGTGGTTGATCTCGATCTGGTAGGCGCCGATATGCTGGGTGATGCCGCCAGCCTCGCCCTCGGCCACGCGGGCCGAGCGGACTGCGTCGAGCAGTTTGGTCTTGCCGTGGTCGACGTGGCCCATGATCGTCACCACGGGCGGGCGGCTGCGCAGCTCCTCGCTGGCCTGGGCGCTGAGCACGTCCTTGACATTCTCGACGATCCCGACCAGCTGCTCAGGCACCTTCTCGATCGTCTCGATCGAGAAATCGGTGGCGATCAGGGCGGCCGTCTCGTAGTCGATCTGCTGGTTGATATTGGCCAGCACGCCACCCTTAAGCAGCGCCTTGAGGATCTCGGAGGCGCCGATGCCGGTGGCCTCGGAGAACTCGCGTACCGTCATGACGCTGGCGAGCTCGACAGGGCCGCGGGGCCGTATGGGCAGGGCCGCAGAGGGGCGGCCACCTGGCCTGCCGCGCCCGCCGAGCCCACCCTCGCGCTCTTCGGGGAAGCTGCCACGGCTGCCGCCGCGGCTGCCGCCACGGCTGCTGCCGCCACGGCTGCTGCCGCCACGGCTGCTGCCGCCGGGGCGTCCGCCGCCGGGTCCGCCGGGCCCACCGCCGGGTCCGCCGGGTCCGCCGGGTCCGCCGCCGG
>JAAXUL010001423.1 GCA_013336035.1 Chloroflexales bacterium | reverse complement strand
CCGGCGTCGTGGCGGCGCAGGCGCAGGGCAGTGGCGACGAAGAGCGCGGCCCCGTCGGGGCTGAGGGCGATCGCGACAGGCACGCCGTCGCCCCATGTGGACGTGCGGCGCAGGGCCACGGCGGAGCGGGGCAGCGATCCGCTGAGCCCGACCGCGGGGCTTGGCGTCACGGCCTCGGCCGTAGGCGAGGGGGCGAGCGTGGGCGAAGGCGAGGCCGTGGGCGAAGGCGAGGCCGTGGGCGCACTGGTTGGGGTGGCCAGGGACCGGCTCGGCTCGACGGCGATAGCCCTGGGGCCGCAGGCGACGAGGCCCAGGGCGAAGACTGTCGCGAGGAGCACGGTGAGGTGGCTGGTCGGCGATGGCTTCACGGAATCATTGTAGCATAGGGGCCACGGGTTCACCCCTCGGCCGGCTGGCCCGGCCAGACCTCGGGGGGCAGGGTGAGGCCCTGCGTCTCGATGCGGCGGGCCAGCCGCGCGCTCATAGGCCGGGTGATATACGTCCCGGTGATGCGCTTACGCTCGTCGGTGCCGGTCTCCTGGAAGCGGAACAGCGGGTTGAGTTGGAAGGCGCCGTCGCGCAGCGGCAGCAGCTCGCAGATCTCGATCAGCCTGCGGCTGCCGTCCGGCAGGCGGCTCTGCTGGATCACCAGGTCGATCGAAGAGCTGATCAGCATGCGTAGATAGGGCACCGGCAGCTGAGGGTTGTAGAACTTGATCATCATCTCCAGGCGCTCCAGCGCATCCTCGGCGCTCTCGGCCCGCGAGAGCGTTATCGTCGTGTGGCCAAACTCGACGATGCGCAGCAGGTCGAAGGCCTCGGGGCCGTTCAGCTCACCGGCGATGATCCACTCCGGGCGCATACGCGCGGCGACCTGTAGCAGCTCGCGTACGCTCACGGCGCCTTTGCCCTGACTATCCGCGGGTCGGCTCTCGAGGGCCACCAGGTGCTCGTGCGAGATCTGGTACTGGGCCACCTCATCAACGGTGACGATGCGCTCATCTGCGCTGATCAGCCCCGCGATAACGTTCAGCAGGGTGGTCTTGCCACTGGCCATATTCCCGGCGACGAGGATGTTGAGACGGGCCCGGACACAGGTTGTCAGCAGCTCAGCCATCACCTCGGTGAGCGACCCCAAGCGGATCAGGTCTTTGATCGTTAGCCGGTGTCTAGGCAATTTAGTGATCGTGAGCGAGGGGCCGACCAGCGAGATGGGCCGGGCTATGGCGACGACCGTCGTGCCGTCGGGGAGGCGCGTGCTGACGATAGGGTTTGCCTCGTCGAGCAGTTGGCCCAGAGGCCGCAGCAGGTCGTTGATCGCGCCCATCAGCTCGTCTTCGCTCGCATAGGGCGAGTGGAGCTGCACCCTGCCGCTTTTGTGCCAGATGTAGACCTGCCTGTGGCCGTTGAGCATAATCTCAGAGATGCTCTCGTCGGCGAGCCAGCGCTCGAGCGGGCTCTGGTCCAGGATCTCGCCCGCCAGCAGATTGCCAAGCTGCGTGCGCTCATCAGCGGTGAGGGCCAGGTCGCTCGCGGCCAGGTAGGCGCCAAGCTCAGTCTCGATGGTCGCCGCGGCCTCGACGCCCCAGCGCTCGCGGGCCCGCGCGGCGATGGCGGACCGGCGGGCGCCCTGGTCGCCGGCCAGCTCAGGCGACGGCGCCAGGTCGAACTCTTGCAGCCAGAGAGCCAGGATGGTCCGGCCGAGCTCCTGGATCTTGGCGTCGCTCGGCGTATGCTCAGCGCTCATCGGTGTACTCCTCGTTGGGGCTCAGGCAGAGTCGGAAGCCGATACAGTCCTGCCGCTGGGTGGCGGGTCGCCAGAAGCCGTCGTAGTCGCTGGCGGCGTAGCCGGCGCTGTAGCGCCACGCGCCGCCGCGCAGGCGCCGGCAGCTGCCCCCTGGCCCCGCCTCATCTGCCACCCACTCCCAGACGTTCCCGGCCATGTCGGCGACGCCACATGGGCTCTCGCCGGCCGGCGCGTAGGCGTCCACGGGGGTGGTGTGGCCGATCGGCCAGGCCCGTGACGTGGGCTGGATGGCCACCGACATCAGTACGATCTCGGGCGAGCGCGTCATCATTTTCACACTCGATGCCCCA
>JAAXUL010001422.1 GCA_013336035.1 Chloroflexales bacterium | reverse complement strand
CTCCAGCTGCTCATCGGCCCACCGTCACCACCTGCCGACGCCTAAACTGCATTGAAAGGTGATGACCATGAGGAATTAGATGCGATGACCCTGAGTTATGAAACCTGTCAGGTGCGGCCAGCCATGAGAATTGATTGCTTCTTGATGCATCAAAGGCCGCACCTGACAGGTTTACGACCTCGATAGGATTGCTATAGTTGAAAGGATTAGTAATTCCTATCCGGACAGTTCCGATCCTCCCTTGGCCAGCGCAGCACCTCAGCCAGCCGACCGAGTTGCTCGTTCAGCACCAGGCCATCGCGCTGGGCAGCGGCGAGGAAGTCAGCCACCGCGAGCGGCTGCGGCTGCGGATCAAAGTCGGCGTAGGCCGCCGCGCCGGCGAAGCCGCTCAGGCTCAGGTTGGCGACCTCGATCGTGCCCAGGCAGGCCGGCTTGCCGCCGCCCAGCTTGGGGTAGAAGCGCGGCTGGCCCGCCTGCTCGCTCTGGCCCAGCGCGGTCAGCACCAGCCCCAGCTCGCCCGCGCTCAGGTTCTCAAACTCCATGCGGAACGTAAAGACACTTTCAATCGGGCACGCCTCCAATGGCAGATCGCCTTTGGCCAGCGTGCCATGCATATAGAACTTGCGCCCATAGGGCCGCCGCCCGTCGAAGTAGGTGTCGGTCGACTCGGGGCGCGGGCGGAAGAGCTGCGGCGAGGGGATGATCACCGACTGTGCAGCGGCGGGCAGCAGGGCGTCGCTGAAGCGCAGCATGCCCTGGTAGCCGAGCGCGCCGAAGATGCGCTGGGCTATGTCAAGCTTCTCCGGCGAGCGACCGGGCAGATAGTCACGCTCAATCTCGCGCGCCTTCGTCACCTGGACGCTGGAGCGGCTGATCGCCTCGGCGATGCTGCGGATGCAGCCCTTGAGCGAGGTGGCCGGGATGCCCAGCCGGCCCTGGGTGCGGAAGTGGGCCTTGGCCATGGGGTACTTGCGGTCGCCGCTCTGCTCAAGCAGGCCCGAGGCCACGTGGACCGGCGAGCGGGCGATGATCTGCCCGCTCAGCGTGCCGCTGTAGCGCTCGGCCTGGTAGCGCTGGTGGCCGGCCGGCGCGTCGAGCGGGATGCGCCCGTCGGGCAGGGGCACGAACTCGTAGGGCTTGGGCAGCGGCGGCAGCTGCGGGCCGCGATCACGGTAGCTCATGGTTCGTCTTCCTCCCTGGACTCATAGCGAACATAGCGCACAAACTGGGTCGCGCCATTTGCCGCGCGGTACTCGTTGTAGTCCAGGCGGTAGTGCTGCTTCTTTGCCCTGATCTCCGCCGGCGTGTCGAGGAACAGCGCCTTACGTCCAGCCATTGCCTCAACCTGCGGGAAGGTGGCAATCTGGGTCAGCCCCTGCTGCTGGGCCGGGTTTCCCGCTTGCTCGGTCAGCACGAGCACGTCGTAGTCGCCGTCGTCACGCCGCTTCCAGCGCACCTCGATTGTGTCAGCGAAGGCGTGGCCAAAGTCCCCGCTGATGTCGATGGCGCTAGAGGCGACAGGGTTGATCGGGCGCAGGTTAAAGCGCTTATCTGCGAGATCACGGCGCACATCCCAGAGCAGCGCGCCGCCGAAGCTCCAGCAAGTCTCTGGTAGCAGATCGGCGATCAGGCGCTTGAGCGTGCTCGCGTCGGCGCGCGGCAGGCGCCAGAGGTAGCCCTTGCTCATAGCAGCCCCAGCTCCCGCTTCCAGGCCGGCATACAGGCCCGCCAGATCGCCTTCACCTGCGAGTCGCCGACCGCCCGCAGCCGCACCCCCAGGAACTCATCGTCGCTATAGGCGAGATCCGGCGGCAGTGGCGCGCTGTCGGCCTGGGGCAGGTGGTACTCGCGGTAGCTCTCCTGGTCGCAGAGCGCGCCCAGACCCGCCAGGTGGCTGAGCGGCACCACGGTGCGCCCGCTCAGCAGGGCCAGCATATCACCCTTGCGCTCGCAGGTCGGGTAGTACAGCTCCAGGCTCTGGAAGGTTACGCTCACCCGGCCCAGGCCGCGCGACTTGCCGAAGCCGATCCCGATCCGCCCGTCGGCCAGGTCGCGCAGGGCCAGGCCGAGCAGCCCGAGCTGGGCCAGGGTCAGGTTCTT
>JAAXUL010001421.1 GCA_013336035.1 Chloroflexales bacterium | reverse complement strand
CTTTTCGTTCGAGGATTCAGGGAAATTCGTTCACCTGAATCCTCGAACGGAGGCCGGGTTTACCGCATAAACTCGTTCGAAGTCTCGCGTAATGTACCACCTCTCCCAAGCGGCTCTTTTTTAAAATCAGATGTATATTCGCCCCTGAATATATAATCTTAGTGGGCACTTGGGGCAGTCAGGAGGGCGGCAAGGTTATGCTTTCAGGAAATGAAGCGGCAAAGTTATGCTTTTAGGAGCGACGCACAAGGGGGTAGGGAGAGGTGATTTGACCCGGCAGCGTGTGAAATATTGGCCTCAAGCCGCCTTCAAACAGGTCTGAGGACGGCAAAGTTATGCTTTCAACCGCGACAGTGCGCAATTGACGTTTGTTGGCTGGCAGTTCGCTACGGCGTCACTGCATCTCAATGCGTCCGACGCTCCCTGGTGCTTGGAAGGGCAAACGTCAATTGCGCACTGTCGGGCCATCCGGCAATTTCTGACCGACCCCAGCGCCGTCCTCCGCGGGTTCCCGCAAGCAGGAATGGCGCACAAGCGGGCAACTGCGTAAGTCCTATACCATTTGCGCAGACGAAACGTGCCAGGTGAGAGTGGCATAGGGTCCTCATCGAGTCGTGGAATGGCTCGTCCGTGATGGCGACACGCTTGGGGAACGTGCACGCTTGACGGTCGTAGCTACCACCTGTATAGAAGGGAGCGGGTTCGCTACGCCGGAGTATTCCATTGCGACCCCACCTTGCCAGCAGCCGAAAGGCGAAGCATTCCCGCAGACGGTAATGCCCTGTCCGGGATGACTCTTGACAGAACACGTATAATCGGGGTGCTCACCTCTGAGGGCTCAACTATTTAGCCTCTTGCATCGATGGCACGCTCTTCCTCACGTTGAGCGTGCGCCGCCGGGCTCGCTCGCCGGTGGGCGTTTTTCGGCTACGTTGCTCCCAACGTCTCAACCAATAGCAGAAGACAGAGGCTCGCTGTGTCTCCACTCCAAGGGCCCGATGCTGCGGGTAGGCTGCATATTACCCTGTTCGGCAGCATGCGGATCAGCCGCGGTGCGTCGGAGCGAGAGCTGCCGATCGCGCGGAGCGGCAAAGCCCTGCTTGCCTACCTCCTACTCCAGCGCCACAGGATGGTCTCGCGCGAGCTGCTGAGCGAGCTGTTCTGGCAGACCCAGACCCGGTCGCAGGCCCGCAGCTGCCTGAGCACGACCCTCTGGCGCCTGCGCGACGTCCTCGAGCCTAAAGGGGTGGAGCGGGGGACCTACGTGATCAGCACCTCGTCGGGCGAGCTGAGCTTCAACTGGCAGAGCGAGCACTGGCTCGACATCGCCGCGTTCCAGTCTCGGGCCGAGCGCTTCCTCGCCCAGCCCCCCGAGGCCCTCGATTCGGCCGGCGCCCGGCAGATGACCCAGAGCCTCGGGCTGTACAGCAGCGACCTGCTGGAGGGCATCTACGACGACTGGGCCCTGCGCGAGCGCGAGCGCCTGCGGGCCCTCCACAGCGCATGCCTGGCTCGCCTGATGGCCTACTACCGCGACCAGGGGGCCTACGAGCAGAGTCTCGAGTTCGGGCGCCAGATCCTCTACGCTGACCCGCTCCGCGAGGAGATCCACCGCGAGCTGATGCGCCTCTACGTCGCGGCAGGGCAGCGGGCCGCGGCTGTGCGCCAGTATGAGAGCTGCCGCGCGATCCTCGCGGAGGAGCTGGCGATCGCCCCGATGGAGGAGACCCAGACCCTCTACAGGCAGATCGTCGAGGGCGCCGCCCTCGCACGGTCTGACCCCGATCTCCATCTGCCTGACGGCGTCCTCGAGCGGCTCAAGCTGGCTCTGCTCGACTACGAGCGCAGCCGCGCCCAGCTCGAGGAGGTGATCGCCAAGGCTCTAGGGTCGCCCGACACGGCGTAGATTCCCCGGCCCACCCCCCAGACACCCGCCTCTGAGATAGAGGCGGGTGTTCTTGTGCTCCCTTGAGCCGGCCGGTGATCGTGATGTGACGCTGCCGTGACGCCGGTGTGAGCCTGCCATGCTACAGTGCGCGCACCCTGAGAGAAGGTACTGGAGGGCCTGCCAGGCTGACTCCGCCTGTAGTGGGCCCTTGA
>JAAXUL010001420.1 GCA_013336035.1 Chloroflexales bacterium | reverse complement strand
GCGGCCGGTTTCTCCGCGCCCGAGGCGGCGCGGCAGTTCGGCCTGGAGCCGCTGCTGGCGGTACACGATGCGGGCTATCTCGCGTACCTCGAGGGTGCGCACCAGGCATGGGTTGCGGCGGGGCTCCCTGCCGAGGCTGTGATGCCATGCAACTTCATGCTGCCGGGGCTGCGGGCCGGCTCGCGCAGCCCGCAGGCTCTGGCGGGCCGCTACACCTTCGACCTGAGCGCGCCGATAGTGGCGGGCACCTTCGCGGCGGCCCGCGGCAGCGCCGACGCGGCCCTGACCGGCGCCGCCCTGCTGCTCGAGGGCGAGCGGGCGGCCTACGCGCTCTGCCGGCCGCCGGGGCACCACGCGGCCCAGGCTATGGCCGGGGGCTACTGCTTCCTGAACAACGCGGCCATTGCGGCGCATCACCTCACTCTCGCGGACCAAAGGCCGAAGACCAACGACGAAAGATTGGACATAGCTGATCAAGCCGGCTCTGCCACTACCAGGCCTTCATCCTTGGTCCTTGGTCCTTCATCCACCATCTGGGCGATGCAGCCCTCGGTGGTCGCCATCCTCGATATCGACTTCCACCACGGCAACGGCACCCAGGCGATCTTCTACGAGCGCAGCGACGTCTTCTTCGTCTCGCTCCACGGCGACCCCGAGCGCGAGTACCCGTACTTTCTCGGCTTCGCCGACGAGTGCGGCGCCCGCGCCGGCGAGGGCTACAACCTCAATCTGCCCCTGCCCGCGGGGGTAGACGACGCCAGCTACCTGGCCGCCCTCGACGGCGCCCTTGAGGCGATCGCCGGCTACGGCCCGCGCTACCTGGTGGTCTCGGCTGGCCTCGACACCTTTGGCGGCGACCCTCTGGGCGACTTCGCGCTCACGACTCCCTGCTACGCCCGCATCGGGGCGCGCATCGCGCAGCTTGGCCTGCCCACGCTCTTTGTGCAGGAGGGCGGCTACGCGATTGATGACCTGGGGCGCAACGTGGCGAGCCTGCTGCGGGGGTTCGAGGAGGGCGCCGCTACAAGGTCAGGCTGAGCGAGATGATCACCAGGCCATTCTGGAGGGCGTGGAGGCAGACACTTGGCCAGATCGAGTCGCTACGCTCACGCAGGAAGGCCAGGCAGAGGCCGACCACGAACAGGCCGGGCATGAGCAGCGGGATGAAGTGCGCCACAGCGAAGATCGCTGCGTTGAGGATAATAGCTAGGATCCCGCCGAGACGGTTGCGCAGCAGCGGGTAGAGCATCCCGCGGAAGAATAGCTCTTCGGCGAAGGGCACGAGCCCGGCCACAAGCACGAGCAGCATCAGGAGGTTGGCCCCGCTGATGGTCTGGCCGCCAGTGAGCGCATCGATCTGAGGGTTCTCAAAGCCGCCGACGAGGCGCCCGACCAGGGTGTTGACCACGGCCAGGGCGAAGGCCTCGATGATAAATAGCGGCAGGACCAGGATGTAGCTGCTCCAGTGGGCCGCCCGCAGGCCAAGGGCAGCCCAGCCCGACCGCCGCGCGGCAAAGAGGTAGACGCCCGCGATGACTGACAGGTAGACGCCGACACCGATGCTATAGAGGGCCGGCGAGACCAGGGCGTTGCCTGTTGTGAACCCCAGCGCGTCTACGATGCCGCGGACGATGAGCCCGAGGGCTAGTGTGGCGACGACGGTGAGCACAAGGGTCGAGGTGACAGCGTGCCAGCCCCAGCCTACGGCTTCGGGGGCGGGTCGCGGTGGCTCTGGCAGTGGCGCGGCGACGGGCTCTTCCATAGCAGAGGCCTTTGGCAGGGAGTTTCATCTTGCGGGCAGGATAGCATATCTGCATCACTGGCTTGCGGCAGGGTTGACAGCAGGTATGAAGAGGGTATAATATACCCCAGGGGGGTACCCCCCGGGGAGCTAAACAATCAAGAAGTGTAAGCAATGCGAGCACGTGTAGCTCGCGGGAGGTGTAAGATGGCCAAGCCGATCGCTGTGACGGACGACGATTTCACAACGAAGGTCCTTCAGGCGGACGGGCCGGTCGTGGTCGACTTCTGGGCTCCCTGGTGTGGCCCGTGCCGCGTAATCGCGCCAATCCTCGATAAGCTCGCCGGCGAGTACGAGGGC
>JAAXUL010000587.1:948-5489 GCA_013336035.1 Chloroflexales bacterium | reverse complement strand
CTGCAATAGCCGCTTACGCCGTCGGGGATGCTCACCCGCGTCACCTCGCCGCCGTCGGCGCCGATCACGCCAAAGCCGCAGATCTCGCCGTAGAAGAGGGCGTAAACCTCGAGCAGGATGCGCGAGCCGTCGGGCGAGAAGGCCACAGGCCTGTAGCCGCTGACGGACCGCGAGGGGTTGGCCGGGTCGTCCACGGGGTCATCGGCGCGCAGCAGCGCGGGGGCGCCGCCGGCCAGGGGCAGCCGGTAGAGACCGCTCGGCAGGTCGGGCGGCGCGCGGTTGTTGAGCAGGCGCAGCACCAGGGCCTCGCCGTCAGGCGTGAAGACAAGGTCGCTCAGCTCGTGGCCCTGCTGCTCGTAGAGCGTGCGGGCGCCCTGGCCCTGGGCGTCGGTGAGCACCAGCCGATCCTTCTCGACGTCGCCGACGATATAGGCCAGCATACCAGAGGGCGAGGCAGCAAACTCGGCGATCGGCTCCACATCGGGCATAGACACGTGCTCGGCGGTGATCACCGTACGGGTGACGGCGTCGCGCTCGAGCCGGGCGATCTGGCCCGCCTCGAGGATGTAGAGCGGCGCCGGCAGGTGGATGTCAGCCGGGGGTGTATCAGGCGTGGCCGTGGGCCCTGCCCTCGTGGGGGTAGGGGCCTGGGCCGTCGCCGATGGCGTGGGCGTGGCGGGGCCTGGCGGCGGGACCCATGGGCCGTCACAGGCCGTCAGCAAGAGCGCGGCGAGGGCTATCAGGGGAAGGTGAAGATGTGATCTCATAGGTATAGTGTACCGCACCTGATGGAGGCCGGTGGCGTCAGCGGGCCCCGCGCCGTAGGAAGATCAGCACGTTGGCCAGGGCCGCGCAGGCGTAGAATCCCGCCGTGGCGACGAAGAGCGGGCCGAAGCCGTAGGCCCGCTGCACCTGGGAGCTGATCGTCGGGCCGATGATATAGCCCACCGAGAAGGCGCCATTGATCAGGCCGATCACGACTGGGCGGGACGGCTCGGGCGTGTGCTCCATCGCGTAGGCATCGTAGAGGGGCGCGGCCATGTTCATCAGGGCGGCCCTGACCAGAGCCACGGCGCCAGCCACCCACAGCGCCGGGGCGGCGCCGAGCAGCAGCAGGCAGGGGATGGCGAGCCCCTGGGTGAGCACCACGCTGCCCATCTTGCCCAGCCGTCGCGAGAGCACTGGGGCGACCAGGGTCGCCGCGCCCGTCGCGACACCGATCGCGGCAAAGATCACTCCCAGGGCCGCATCGGGCGCCCCGAAGCGCTCACGAAAGTAGATATTCAGGAATGGGATCAGCAGGGCCGCCCCGCACGAGATCAGCAGGGGCGAGACCATAAAACGTAGAGCGTAGAGCGTAGAGCGTAGCACGGATCGCAGCGGCGGGCCCGTGCTACGCGCAACGACGGCGGGGCTATGTTCCACATTTTGTGTCCGACGTCTTACATTTGCCGGCCATAGGAGCGGCAGGGCGGCGAGAGCGGTGAGGGCGGCGGCGGCGGCGAAGGTCGCCCGGTAGGCCGCTGCGCTCTGTGGGGGAAGCTGGAACAGGGTCGCAGCAAGCCCGGGCATAAGTCCGCCCACCAGGCTGCCAACGCCGGCGACGCCAATGTTCAGACCGGCGCTGAGCGAGAACAGCAGGTCGCGCTCGCGCGGCCCGCTGTGGCGCATCATAAAGGGCGCCGCGCTGACCTGAAAGAGCACCGTGGCGGGCCCGCTGAGGGCCACGCTGGCGAGCAGAGGCAGGGGCGCGGTCCAGATCGCCACCCCAAGCAGCGACAAGGCGTGTAGGATGGCGCCCGCCACTAGGGCGGGGCGGGGCCCGACCCGGCTCACCAGCCACCACAGGGGCAGGCTGCTCAGGCCCGCCACAAGCACGGGCAGGCTGTTGAGCAGGCCGAGCAGCGGCAGCTCGCCAATCAATGGCACAGTCACCGTGCGCTCGTCATACCCCAGATCGACCAGCAGCAGGTTGAAGAAGAGCGAGCTGGTAGCCAGCCCAAAGGTGAGCAGCGCCGTGTGCAGCAGGTAGCGCCTGGCCGGCCGGCTGAGGTTGCGCATAGCCTCACGATACCACAGCGCGGGCGCCCAAATAAATGTTCTGTTACGCACAAGCTACACCCGCTCCGCTACAATCACGACAACCCAGGCGGTTGCTTGTGCATCCCTTAGCGACCAAAACCGCCCCTCGCCCTCCTACGCCGCCATCAGCGCCTACGCCACACTGCTGCTATCTGTGCTGCCCACGCACCTCGGCTCGTAGGCCAAGGCGGGCGAGGGCCCATCACCGTATCGGCGCTACCTGACCGTCGCCCGGTCGCCCGAACCTGTCGGTGTAACCAGGTGCACCGCCGCCTGGTCGCGCAGGGCGGCAAGGCTCGGCAGAGCCTCGGGCGTGGTCAGCATGAGCAGATGGTCGTCGGCCCTGAGGATGGTCGCCCCATCGGGGATGATCTGAGCCCCGCCGCGCTGGATCTGCACCAGCAGCACGCCCTGCGGCATGCCCAGCTCGATCAGCGAGCGTCCCACCAGCGGCGAGCCCGGCGGCACTACCGCCTCGATGATCCGGCTGCTCAGGCGCACCTCGGGCGTAAAGGTGCGGGCGTCGGGGGCGTGGGGGCGCAAATCGTTGACCCCGAGCAGCCGGGCCACCCACGCGATCGAGATGCCCTGGAGCAGGACTGAGACCACGACGATGAAGAAGACCAGGTCGAAGATCGTCTGGGCTCGCGGCAGCCCCGCCAAGAGCGGGTAGGTGGCCAGCACAATCGGCACAGCGCCGCGCAAGCCGGCCCACGAGACCATAGCCAGCTCGCGGGGGCTGCGCCGGAACCAGACCAGCGCGGCCACGACGCTCAGCGGCCGGGCGACCAGCACCAGAAAGAGGGCCATCAGCACGCCCCAGCCCGCCACGAGCAGCAGCTGCGACGGATAGACCAGCAGCCCCAGGCACAGGAACATCCCGATCTGCATCAGCCAGGCCATCCCATCGTGAAAGCGCAGCACCGAGCGCTTATGCACGAGGTTGGCGTTCCCCACCACGATCCCCGCCAGGTAGACCGCCAGAAAGCCATTCCCGCCCAGCAGGTATGTCGCCGAGTAGGTGAGCAGCATGAGCCCGACGGTGAAGACCACGTAGAGGCCCTCTTGCTGAAGCCTGATGTGGTTGATCGACCAGACCATCAGCCGGCCGAACAGGTAGCCACCCGCCGTGCCCAGCGCCATCTGGAGCAGAAAGCTCGGCACAAGGGTGAGCAGAGAGCCGCCCCCAGCCCCCAGAATGCCCGTGAGCCCCACGGTGAGGAAGACCGCGATCGGGTCGTTGCTGCCCGACTCCAGCTCGATCAGCGGCTCGAGCCGGTGCTTGAGGTTGACGCCCTGCATACGCATGACCGAGAAGACCGCGGCGGCGTCGGTAGAGGAGACGATGGCGCCGAGCAGCAGCCCCTCGAGCAGCGTGAGGCCCATGGCCCACGACGCGAAGGCGCCAACAAGCCCGGCGCTGATGATCACACCGATGTTGGCCAGGGCAAGACCCTGGCTAAGGATCGGCCTGATCGTGGGCCAGTCGGTGTCGAGACCACCCGAGAAGAGGATGAAGGCCAGGGCGACCACGCCCACGGCCTGGGCCAGGCCATAGTCGTTGAAGAAGATCCTGCCGGGCCCATCCGACCCGGCCACCATGCCGATCGCGAGGAACAGGATCAGAGCCGGCACGCCAAGCCGGTGTGAGGCGCGAGTGGCTATGATGCTCACGATCAGCAGCATCGCAGTCACCAGCATTCCCAGCTCGACCATATACAGGCCCCTCTCTGCCGGCGCACCGGCGCTTGTGGACACACATCACTGATGGTAGCGGGCCGGCAAAGCGGCGTCAAGCGGCCACAGGGCTCAAGGCTCGCGGCACATGCTATAGTGGCGGCAACCGAGCCCACAGAAAGCGAGCGCGCCCCGCATGCCCGTCGTGATCGTGACCACAACCTATCTCGAGATCCCCGACCGCGCCGCCTTTCGGCCTGCCCTGCGCGCCGAGCCCTGCGCCCAGGTTATCGAGGCCGAGGAGCCATTGCCTGACTTCTACCGCTTCCTCTATGGGACGGTCGGGCGAGCCTACAGCTGGACCGACCGGCTGAGCTGGAGCGACGAGCGCCTGTATGCTCACCTGGCGCGCCCTGGCGTGACGCTGCTGGTGCTCTACGTGCTGGGGACGCCGGCCGGCTACATCGAGCTCGACCGTGACGCACACGAGCCCGGCACCGAGGTGGCCTACTTCGGTCTGTTTCAGGCCTTCCACGGCCGTGGCCTGGGCAAGTACCTGCTCTCGGTGGGCGTCGCGCGCGCCTTTGCCGAGGGCGCCGGGCGGGTCTGGGTCCACACATGCTCCCTCGACGGGCCCCACGCCCTGGCCAACTACCAGGCCCGCGGCTTCGCCCCCTACAAGACCACCACCCACGAGCAGAGCGTCCCGTAGTACTCCGTCCGAGCTACTCGAACGGGTTGAAGAGTTTTCTTCGGGGAGGGCAAGCCCTCCCCGAGAGATC
>JAAXUL010000587.1:0-938 GCA_013336035.1 Chloroflexales bacterium | reverse complement strand
CGACCGGTCAAAGTGGCCGGCGCCCCTGTCAGATCGGGTAGGCCCTCCCCCCCCGAGTAACCCTTGACGTTATGCGTCATATTCGTTACGCTACTGTATAGTCCCTTTGTTCAAGGCGTCACAACTTAAAGCGAGCATAGCTGTAATCTGGAGGGTCACCGATGATCGAGGCCGCGCATCTCGCCCCGCCCCGCGCGCCGCGTAGCAACCCCATCCGCACGCGTACCGACTGGGAGGTCCAGCGCCGCGCCTTCCTGGCCGACCCGGGCGCTTTCTACGGCGCAATCGCCCGCTCGGCCATCCACTGGTACGACGCCAAGCTAGGCGCCTGGATCACCTGGGACGAGCAGAAGCAGACATGGACGGGCGTCGACGCCCGCAGCGGCGCCCCGATCACCCCAGCCTACAGCGCCGAGCATCAGCCCTGGCTGCGCACCTTCAACGGCGACAGCCCGCCCTTCTACCGCTGGTTCGAGGGCGGCCTGACCAACGCCTGCTTCAACGAGGTCGACCGCCACGTGCTGCTGGGCTTCGGCGACGAGGACGCCCTGATCTTCGAGGGCGACCGCTGGGACAGCTCGCTCAACGGCGGCCGCGGCGGCCCCGTGGTCGAGGAGCACGTCACCCGCAAGCGCCTGCTGCTCGAGGTCATCAAGGCCGCCCTGGTGCTCCAGGGCCTCGGCCTGAAGCAGGGCGACCGCATCGCCCTCAACATGCCCAACATCCTCGACCAGATCTACTACACCGAGGCCGCCAAGCGCCTGGGCATCATCTACACGCCCGTCTTCGGCGGCTTCTCCGATAAGACGCTCAGCGACCGCATCCACAACGCCGGCGCCCGCGTCGTCATCACCTCGGACGGCGCCTACCGCAACGCCCAGATTGTCCCCTACAAAGAGGTCTACACCGACCAGGCCCTCGACAAGTTCGTGCCGGTC
>JAAXUL010001419.1 GCA_013336035.1 Chloroflexales bacterium | reverse complement strand
CGCCGGTAGCGGGCGGCGGCGGCCGGCACCGCGACGGTGGCGGTGCCAAATGGCGCGTGGGCTGCCACCACGCGCCCGCCGGTCGCCGCGGCGAGGGCCTCGGCCACGGCGCCCACCTCGCCCTCGACGGCCAGATCGATGTCGCGGCCGGGGGGCAGGGCTAGCAGCATATCGCGCACGACGCCCCCGACCAGCCACAGGCGCGCGTCTACAGCCTCGCCCTGGGCGGCGGCCACAGTCAACAGGGACAGAAGCTCATCTGGCAGGCGCTGAAGCATATATCTCTCTTACCGCCGACCTGCGGCGTGCGCGGGGGTCGGGTGCGGCGTAATGTTCAGGCAAGCGGCACGCCCGGCGGCTGACGCCGCGGGCCGCCGAGCCTGCGTCGGCAGGCCTGGTGACGAGAGCCGGGGGCTGAAGCCCCTGGCAGGCGGGCCGCCGAAAACAAACGCCGCACCCGCCAGGGCACGCCATTTGACAGGCGCCGCGTCAGCGTGCTATACTCTCGACCGGTCTTGTGGTGCCTGTAGCTCAATGGCAGAGCGCCTGACTGTGGATCAGGAAGTTGTGGGTTCGAGCCCCATCAGGCACCCTCCATACAACCCCAGACCGCGCCGCGAGCAGAGGGTAGACCTCTGCCCGCGGCGTGACTGCTTTCACCTCCTCGTCCTTCACCCACACCGTCTCAAACAACGCCCTCGCCTTATTCGCAAGGCGATCGCGCATCACCTCGCTCAGCTGGTCAATGGCCGGGCGCGACTCCTTGCGACCACTGATAGCCGGGTCAACGTACAGGCCGACGACGACCCAGCCCTGGCGCCCGGCGTGGGCCACGCTGCGCTCCCACTGGTCGCTCAGGCCCTCGCCGTCGAGCTGGCGCTTGCTGCTCACGCGAAGGTAGAGCACGCAGCAGCGGCTGGTGGGGACGCCAGCCGCCCCCCAGAACAGGGCCAGATGGTCGCCTTTGCGGAGGCCATCGAGCATCGCGCGGATCTCTTGGTCTGAGGGGCGGTTCATCCTGGGTTCCTCGAGAGCGTGTTATGGGCGACGTCGAGATTGTACCGCATCAGGCTCGACGCGCACGCGGGCGACGATGCGCGCGAGGGCGCCGCAGAGGTCGTGCATACCGCTATGCTCAGGCAGGTTCGGCTGGGTCGCATGTTGCTTGCGCTGCAGGGGAAAGGCCCTTTCGCAAATGCCTATAGGGGGAGGAAACGAGTCGAAGCCTACCTCGACAGTCTAGACAGCAACGCTGCGAACACGCTGCGGGCTCGCCGCGCCGACTTTGCCGGCCTGAGCCAATGGTGGAGCCAGGCTCGCGACCAGCCGTTCGAGCCGGCCTTGCTCGCCGAGCGCGACCTGAAGGTCTGGGTGCGCCAGCGCCAGGTCGAGGACGGCGCCGCCCCGGCGACGATCAACCGGGCCCTCTCCACTCGGACAGGGCGCCCCCTTCGCGTTGGCATCAGCACCCGCACCATCCGCCACCGCTTCGCCGTGATGACGCTACACGTCGGCGCGAAGCGCCATCGCCGCCCGTGCCGCCGTCCGCCTCCGCGCCGCCGCCCAGAAGGAGCCCCGCCTCGACCAGGCCACGAAGCTCCTCGCCTGCGCTGACGACCTGGAGACGGCCTCGCTGCGCCGGAGCCCCCACCCGAGGATCGTCAATGTCTCGAGCGGGGCCGGCGCCCTGGCCGAGCTTTCCGGCGGCACGCCGGCCTACAGCCTTTCGAAGGCTGCGCTCAACGCTCTGACGATGATGCTCGCCGCCGACCTGCGCGGCAGCCGGGTGAAGGTGAACGCGGTCTGCCCAGGTTGGGTCGCCACGGACATGGGCGGCGCCGGGGGGCGACCAGTAGCCGAAGGCGCTGCGGGGGTCGTCTGGGCCGCGACATTGCCCGACGATGGGCCGAGTGGCGACTTTTTCCGCGATGGAAAGGCTATCCCGTGGTAGACCACTCGCAGCTGCTGAGCGACCTGCGCGAGCCTGACGCTCCCCTGTTCCATCAGGTTCTTGTAGGGCAACAGCTCAGTCTCGCTCCAAGTTGCGGTCACATCCACGAGCCCCAG
>JAAXUL010001418.1 GCA_013336035.1 Chloroflexales bacterium | reverse complement strand
CGCATGCTCTGCGCCGCCGACCTGGCCGCCGCGCGCGTCCAGGAGCTTGCCATCGTGGTCGACCCCGCGGCGCCCGACACCGCCGCGCTGCTCCAGCTGGCCCACCGCCCATACCGGCCCCACGTCGTGCTGGCGCGCACAGCGCCCGGCGACAGTGAGGGCCCGGCCCTCACCCCGCTGCTGCGCGACCGGCCGATGGTGGACGGGCGGGCCACCGCCTACGTCTGCGAGGGCTTCGTGTGCAGGCTGCCGGCAACCACACCCAGAGATCTCGCAGAGCAGCTTGGCGAATAGCCAAGGCAGACAAACGACGCCATGCACTTCCTCCACGTGAACCAGCTGTACAACCGGGCCAGCGGCGCCTCGCGCTACTTTATCGAGATCGGCGAGCGCCTGGCCCGCGAGGGCCACAAGGTCACCGTCCTCACCACCGACGCGCTCGACCTCGAGTACTTCTGGGACGCGCGCAAGAAGCGGGTAGCTGATCGCGAGACCTGGCACAACGGGGTGCGGGTGCTGCACTTCCCGGTGCGACGCCTGCCCGGCCCCCCGATCCTCTACCCGATCATCCGCCGCCTCATGGTCGAGCTGGGCCGTCTTGGGCGGCCCGCGGCCCCGCTGCTGCGCCGCATGGCGACCCTCACTCCCCGGCTGCCCGAGCTCGAGCGCTACCTGGCCGAGTCGCCGGACATGGCCGACGTGGCCCTCGTGCACACCACCAACATCACGCTGGACTTCGCCATCCTGCCGGCGGCGCGCTGGGCACGGCGGCGCAACCTCCCCCACCTCTGCACGCCCTTCGTGCACCTAGGCGAGCCAGGCAGCCGGCAGATCGTCCAGTACTACAGTATGCCCCACCAGATCGCTCTGCTGCGCGCCTGCGACGGCGTAGCCACCATGACCAGCCTCGAGCGCGACTTCCTGGCGGCCCGGGGCGTGCCGGCCACGCGGCTACACGTGGTGGGGGCGGGTGTCGACATAGCAGAGGTCTGTGGCGGCGACGGGGCGGCCTTTCGGGCGACCCACGGCATCGCCGGGCCTGTGGTGCTGAGCCTGGGGGCCGCCGCCTACGACAAAGGCACGGTGCATGTGCTCGAGGCGATGCGCCGCCTATGGGCTGCCGGCAGCCAGGCCACCTGGGTACAGTGCGGCCCGCTGCTAGGCCACTTCGAAGAGCACTACCGGCGCCTGCCCGCCGAAGAGCGGGCGCGTACCCGCGTGCTCGGCTACGTGAGCGACCAGGTCCGCCGCGACGCCCTGGCGGCCGCCGACATCTACGCGCAGCCCTCGCGCACCGACAGCTTCGGCATCTCGTACCTCGAGGCCTGGTGCTACGGCGTGCCCGTGGTGGGCGCCGAGGCGGGTGGGGTGCCGGCCGTGATCAGGCATGGCGCCGACGGCCTGCTCGTGCCCTTCGGCGACATCGAGGCCCTGGCGGGCGCCCTGGGTCGGCTGCTGGGCGACCCCGCCCTGGCCCGGGCCCTCGGGTCGGTAGGCCGGGCCCGCGTGCCGCGCGAGCTAACCTGGGACGCCGCCTACGCCCGGGCGCGCGTGCTCTATGGCGCTCTCACACCGCTGTAAGCCGCCGATAGGCGTGATGTGGCGTGCTGATGCCATCCGGCCCTGTGCCAGATGACAGGTTACTTATCTGGGAGTGTATGAAAAGCAAAGGCTTATTCATCGTAGTAGTATATTCTTGTCTTCGAAGGGGGGAGAGTCTACGGCGGCGGGGCGCCGCGTCGGGGCCGGCTCTCGGGAACATAGCGGCCAGCACTACACTAACCCCCTTGCCGCGAGCCGGAAGGCGAGCGCCGCCGTAGACTTTCTTTACATAGCATCGAAGCAGCAAGGTCGGGCGCAGCGCGTCCGGCCTTTTGTGGTTAACAGACTATCGCGGTTTCGCTCTTGAATCACTGCCCCGAGCGTAGTACAATGCGCCGCAAGAGGCGTCGCCGGCCCACACATAGCTGGCCAGGTAACCTCCGCACTACAACGGTGTAGCGCGGTCGCGATAGGAAGTTGCACGCGATGGCAACCGATCGCCAGAGCACTTCGGATCGCATAGTCATGTAACAAACGGCAGAGCCCTCGGCACCTCGTGTG
>JAAXUL010000072.1 GCA_013336035.1 Chloroflexales bacterium | reverse complement strand
GCGCTTTGCGACCAAACTCAACATCATTCGCCCGGCGCTCCAGCAGTTCTTGAGCGACCCGAGCGCCGTCCTCCGTGGCTTCCCTCAGGTCAGAATGGCGCGCTAGCGCCCAACTGCGTAAGTCCTAACGAAATGAGGGCCCCATGTACCTGCTCTACAGCGGCTCCGGTCCAGGCTACGAGAATGGTATCAAGACAACCGAGGAAGTGATCGGTGAAGGAGAAGCGTGATGACCTAAATGCTTCCCAAGAGCTAGCACGATATCCCGGGCTCTGGCCCTCACATCCGCTGCTGATATGACGTCCCCTCTCCCGCACGTGGGAGAGGGGACCAGCTTAGAGAGTGCGGGCAGCCGTTTCCTGAATGTCGGTGGTACTTTACACGAAAGTTCGAACAGGTTTATGCGGTAAATCGGGCCTTTGTTCAAGCCTTCAGGGGAACTTTTTTACCTGAAGGTTCGAACGAAGTGGACGCGGGCGTCCCCGCCGTCCTCGCGATGCAGGACAACGTGCTGATGACGACGGTGCAGGGCTTCATGCCGGCCTTCTTCAAGGCGCTCCTCGCCGACAACGGCAAGCTCGACCGGGCGATGGCGGCTGGCCGCGCGGCGATCGCCCGCGCCGAGGAGCGCTGGAAGCCGGTGCTCTACACCCGCCTGCGCCGCGGCCTGCTCTGGTACGAGAGCGGCTTCCTGAGCGGGGGCGACGGCGACGTGGGTTGGAAGGCGCTCCAGAGCAGCATCGCTGACACCCAGTGCCTGCCCATCCTGGGCGGCGGCCTGGTCTAGTGGATGCTCGGCTCCTCGACGGCCACACCGTCGGCTCGGCCATGGGCCCGTTCCAGGAGGCGTACCTGCGCCTGCGCACCCAGTACGCCGAGGCCTTGAATGAGCTCGGCGGTGCGGGCCTCGGCAGCCTCGACGAGATCTACCGCGCGATGATCGACATGCGCAACTACATCATCCTCGGCGACCCCGCCGTCCGCCTGCGCGCCGGCCTGTTCCCCGAGGACACATAGCCCCGTTCAGCCTGCCGTGCCCCGCGTACCACAGGAGACTGCGATGGCATCCGACGACGTGATCATGGTGGATCGGGCGCAGCTCGCCGCGCTCCACGAGCAGATCAAAGCCCTCCGCGCCCAGCTCGACGGGCTGAGCATCGCCCTCGGCGAGGTCCTGGCGGCCGCCCCCCCGGCCGCCGCGCTTGGGACGGCGCCCCTCCCTCCCCCCGCCGAGCCGGCCCCGCTCGTCGAGCCCGGGCACGTCTGGAGCGCCGAGGTCATCCCCGCGATCATCCGCGGCGCGGCCGACAGCAGGGGCCAGCCGCAGCCCGTCAACGGCGTCGATTTTCACACGGGCCGCTACCTGGTGTGCCTCAACGCAGAGGGCGGCGCTGAGCTGGCCCAGGCCCGCCCCGACCCGCGCGACCTCAACCATCTGCACAAGCAGAAGCTGCGCTCCCAGGAGAGCCACCTCGGCGTCGTTGAAGGGATCAACGAGGACGACCTCGCCCAGAGCCGCTGGGCCGCAGTGGTGAACGCCGAGGAGTCCACGGAGCTGCTGAAGCACCTGACCCCGCTCATCCAGCACCGCGCCGAGCAGCAGGGCATCAGGCTGAACCCCGAGCACCTGCAGTTCCGCGACGGCGAACGCTGCGGCGACTGGTACGGGCGCATTGCCAGGGACGCCCGCGAGCACGGGCGCCGCTGGCTGGAGCTTCCCCCGGTGTTGATCTACCGCGTCGGGGACGACGGCCCCGAGACGGCCAGCCGCTGGCTCAGCCGCCACGGCGTGGCTATGGGCCCCGTCGACCCGCGCCGCGGCGTGCCCTTCTACCTCATGCTGGCCGGCCGCCCCGGCCCCCTCGTCGACGGCGACACGGCCTACATCCCCTTCGACTTCCAGTACCAGCTGGACCAGTTCTGGGGCGTGGGCCGCGTCTGCTTCACCGGCGATGCCGGTGGCCACGTGCTGCCCGATTACACCCGCTACGCCGAGCGTGTGATCGACTGCGAGCGCTGGGGCGACCCCGAGGCCCGACTGCGCCGCGAGATTGTCTACTTCGGCACCAAGCACCCCGGCGACCTGCCCACCATCGAGACCGCCGAGCAGCTGATCTCACCACTCTTCGCCGACTGGCACCCAGACCAGCTTACCGGTGCCGCGCGCTTCAGCTTCGCGCAGCGCCTCTTCCTCGCCGACGGCGACCAGGCCGCCTACAGGCAGCACACCCTCACGCCCAACGGCCCCGCCACCCACGACGCCCTCGGCCACCTCTTCGGCGGTGCAGACGACGGCCGCCCGCCGGCGATCCTCTTCCTGGGCGGCCACGGCGCCGGCCTCCAGCAGGGCACCGTGGCCGAGTACGCCGCCCGCCAGGGCGCCCTGCTCTGCCAGGGCTGGCAGGGCGACGGCGACCCGAGCCAGACCCACTGGTTCACCGCCGACGACCTCGGCGCCGACCCGAAGGTCGCCGGGATGGTCGCGGTGCTGTTCGCGTGCTTCGGCGCGGGCAGCCCCAGCGAGGACCAATTCGTCTTCGGAGAGGGGCAAGAGCGCCCGAAGATCGCCCCCTTCCCCCTGGTGGCCCGCCTGCCCCAGCGGCTGCTCCTCCACGGCAGCCTCGCCGTGCTCGGCCACGTCGACCGCGCCTGGAGCTACTCATTCCAGGGCGAGGAGCAGCTCACGCGCCAGTCGCAGCCCTTCGAGAACGTGCTGGCACTGATCGCTAAGGGCAAGCGCCTCGGCTTCGCGACCGACCAGTTCAATCTGATCCAGAGCGCCCGCTCCTCGAACCTGGCCCAGCTCCTGGAGGACATGCGGTTCGGCCGCCAGGTCCCCGCCTTCGAGGTGACCCAGCTCTGGAAAGCGCGCAACGACGCGCGGAACTACGCCCTGCTCGGCGACCCCGCCGTGCGTCTGCCCTTCCGCGCGCAGGCCCCCCAGGCGTAGGCGCCCCGCCCGCGCCGCATCCCGATGTAGTGCTGCCGGCTATCGGCCATCGGCTATCGACTATTTTAGCAGCAAGGGAGCCAGCGATGACAACATACGTCACTGACGGGGCCTACGGCGAGCTGACGATCGCCGCCGATGTCCGCGCGCCGTGGTACATCATCACCTTCGACGCCGAGGGCCAGTGCACCAGCCCCCAGGCCCGCGCCAGCCTGCTCGCGGCCACGCGCGGCGGCTTCGACCACATCATCGTGTTCTCGCACGGCTGGAACAACATCTGGGACGAGGTGGAGAGCCTCAACCGCAACCTGGTCGCGGCCCTCGCCTCGGTCTGGACCCGGGCCGACTGGCCGCGCCCGTCGCGCGTCCTCGTCGCGAGCGTCTTCTGGCCGAGCGTGTCCGTGCTGGCCGAGGACGAGCGCGGCCCCACCATCGCCGCGGGCGAAGACGCGGACCGCCAGGCCCTCGACGCCCTCGCCGCGGCTCTGCCCCCCGCCCAGGCCGGGCGCCTGCGCGAGCTTGCCGCCCAGGGCGACCTCGGCCCCGCCGAGGCCGAGGAGTTCGCCGCCCTGCTAGCCTCCCTCCTCGCCGGCGACGACGACGTCGAGGCCCCCCCGCCCTCGGCCGCCGACCTGCTCGCCATGGCGCGCTCGGCTGAGGGGCCGGCCCCTCAGCCCCACGGGATCGTCGACCCGAAGGTTGACGTGTGGGGCGAGATCGGCGGCGGGCCAGAGTCCGCCGGCACCCTCGACCAGATCAGCTGGCGCACCCCCGTGCGCGTCGCCTCCGTGTTCGCCATGAAGCGGCGCGCCGGCGTCGTCGGGGCCCGCGGGGTCGCCCCCCTGCTGCGCAACCTGCTTGAGTCCGCGGGAACCGCGGCGGTCCACCTTGCCGGCCACTCCTACGGCTGCCGCGTGATGCTGTCCGCCCTCTGCGCGGAGCCCTTCGAGCGCCAGGCCGCCTCGCTCCTGCTGCTGCAGCCCGCCGTCTCACGCTACTGCTTCGCTGAGCAGGTGCCGACGACGGGCCGCCGGGGCGGCTACAGCGCTGCCCTGGCCCGCGTCCGCCAGCCGATCCTGACCACCTTCAGCGATCACGACGGGCCCCTGCATAAGTGGTTCAGCCTGGCCATGGCCCTCGCCAAGGACGTCGGAGAGCCCGACATCGCCGGGCCCTTCGACAACATCTACGCCGCCCTCGGCGGCTACGGGCCCGCCGGGGTCGACTTCGCCGAGCTCAAGGTCCAGGCCCCAGGCAGCGCCTACCCCCTGGGCGGCGGCAAGCGCATCCTGGCCCTCGACGGCTCCGTCCGCGTCGGCGACGACAGGAAGCCCGCGATCGATGGCCACGGCGACGTGACGAGTCGCTACACGGGCTGGATGCTCTACAATCAGCTGCGGCACGCCCGGGAGGTGGCCCCATGAGCGCCGAGCCCGACCTGTTCCAGATCAACGCCTGGACCGGCGAGGCGACGGCGAGCGGCGCGCTCGTCGAGAACGTCGCCGACTGGATGGACGGCAACAGGCCCGTCAAGCCGGCCGTGGCGATGCTCCCCACGGTCCGCAACCTCCGCGACTGGCGCGCCGCCGGCTGGGGCGTGATCCTGCCCTACCAGGACGGCGTGCCCGACGCGCAGCAGGCGCGGGCCGACGACGCACCCCCGCCGATCCAGGCGCTCGTCCGCGCACGCGAGGGGCGGGTGCTGCGCTACCGCCCGAACGACCAACTCCGCCTCGCCACACTCTACGACCCGGCGCGGGGCGTGCCCCTGGAGATCAGCGAGCACGGCGACGACGAGTACGACTTGCCGGCCTACCTGCTGATCTACGGCCCGCCCGACCAGATCCCCTGGCGCCTGCAGTTCGCCCTCAACAGCGCGCCGAAGCGCTTCGTCGGCCGCCTCGACCTGACGGGCCAGGCGCTGCAGAACTATGTCAAGGCCCTACTGGATGACTGGGGTGACTCGCGGGTGGAGCGCCACGCCCCGCTGATCTGGGCGGTGGACCTCGGCGGCCAGGACATCACCACCCTGATGCGCGACGCCATCGCCGAGCGGCTCGCGCGGCGCTACATGGCCGACGCCGACCTTAGCCGCGGGGCCCTCTTCCTGGATGGGCGCGCGGGCCAGGGCCGCGCCGACGACCTGCGCGAGGCCCTCGCCGCGCGGCGGCCCGGCCTGATCGTGACCACCAGCCACGGCATGACCAGCCCCCCGAGCGATCCCGCGCTCATGGCCCGCCAGCTCGGCTGGCTCGTAGACCAGCGCCAGCAGGCGATCGACCCGGTCGAGCTCCTCGGCGATTGGCAGCCCGACGGCGCGATCTGGTACGCCCACGCCTGCTGCTCGGCGGGGAGCATGCGCCCGAGCGCCTTCGCGGGCCTGGTGAAACCGGACACCAACGCCGGCCGCGTGCTGGCCGGCCTGGCGGCCATCCCTGACTGTGTCGCCCCGCTCCCGCGTGCCCTCCTTGGGGCCGAGCGGCCCCTGCGTGCCTTCATCGGCCACGTGGAGCCCACCTTCAACTACACGCTGCAGCAGCTCGGCACCAGGCAGGAGCTCACTGGCGGCATCATCGAGATGCTCAACGAGCTGACCTTCGACCGCAGCCGCTACCCGGTCGGGATGATGGCCCAGGGGATGTTCGGGCGGCTCGCGCACCTCGCCTCGCAGTACAATGTCCAGCGCGACGACGGCGAGGCCCGGGCCGCACTTTACTACCAGCTCTGCTTCCGCGACGTGCAGAGCACCGTGATCCTCGGCGACCCGACCGTGGCCCTGCCCGCGCCTGGGGCGGCGTCATTGTCCGGCACGTCCGCCGACCCGTCGCCCTGAAGGGCTCGGCTCCTGGTACTAAGGCCGCCTGCGCGGCCTCCATTAGCCGGCGCAGGCCGTCTTCGTCCCGCGAGAGACTATTCCAAAGTGGGGGCACCTCGGCGCCTTTTAGTCGGGTAGCAGGGCGGCTGTATTTCCTCTGAAAATCCCGGCGGTCAGCCGGCGACTTAAACGGGCACCTTTCCATATCCCCGCCGGCTGACCGCCGGGAGGAGCTTGTACCCTGAGCGCCATCCGTTCTTCAGCACCTGCCAGGCTTATGTGGCACCCGCAGGTTGGGCTGGCTGGAGTGCGACCTCCACGCTGTAGCCCAGCTTCTCCAGGCGATGCACCAGCCGATTGACGACCGACTCCCGCTTGCGCTCGTCGAAGTAGTTGCCGCCGGGATCGCGATACGGCTCCTGCCGTGCGAGCATGTGGTAGATAGCGACCACCAGCGCATGCGCGACTGCAACCAGAGCGCGATTTCGCCCGCGCCGGCCAGCCAGGCGCAGGTAGAGTGCCTGGAAATAGCTGTCCTTCTGCCGCGCGGCGCCATGGGCGGCCTGAGCCAGCGCTTTCCGCAGGGCGGGATTCCCAGGCCGCGTTCGACCTGAGCGTTGCTTGCCAGCGCTTTCGTTATTGCCCGGCGCAACGCCGGCCCACGATGCAAGGTGTTTGGCCGAGGGGAAGCGGCTCATGTCGAGCCCAATCTCGGCAATCAGCACCTCGGCAAGCCGCGCGTTGATACCAGGCGCGCTATCCAGCAACTCCAACGCCCGGCTCGCAGTAAGCGGTTCACGCGCTGTGCCGCTCGACGCCCCAGGGTCGGCTTCCGATAGCGCAGCGGGTGCCAGAACCATGAGCGCCCGCTCAATCTCGGCATCGAACCGGGCGATCTGCGTATCAAGAAAGTCGAGCTGTTCCAGGTAGCGGGCCAGCAGGAAGCGATGATGGTCGCGTACCCGGCCCTCCAGGGCCTCGGTTAGCCGGTCAATCTTCTGCCGAGCATAGATGGCCGCGTCCACCCCTGAGCCGAACTGGCAGCCGATCTCCCAGCTCTCGACGGTCGCCTGGGCGTTCAACGGGATGGCCGATGAGGCGGTGGATATGCTCGGCTCGCTGCGCGAGGCCGCGCCCAAACCCCATGTCCTCGACGACGCCACGGTAAACCGCGTGATCAAGCTGTACACCGAGCAGCAGGAAGACCTGTGGCTCTACGCGGAGCAGCTTCGCCGCTGGCAGGCGGGGAAGCTCACGGCCTCGCAGCACCAGGAGGTCGCCGGCCTCTCCCTGCGGCTGGGGCGTCTGCGGGCCGACATCGCCGCGATTCTTGAGCTGGCCGCGTACCTGAAGCCCCGCACGATTGATGCCGTGCTGGCCCGCTCCGACGAGGAGCTGGCCCTCGACATCCTGACGGGCGTGCGGCCCCCAGCGTGGTCCGCACCGCCGAGCAGCGCCCCCGCGCCGGAGCCGGCGCCCGACGAGGCCGACGCGGAGGATGAGCCCGACGAGGCCGATGCGGACGACCTGCTCACCGGCGGCGAGCCGCTGACGCCGACGATGCGCGCCCTGCTCCAGATCGCCGGCTGCCTGGAGGGCCACTCACCCATCCCGATTGCCCTGCTGATCGCGCCGCTGCCGCCCCACGCCGCCTCCGGCGGCCCCGTAGCCCTGGCCTCCCTGCTCCAGCAGGGCTGTCTCACGGCTCCGTCCCTGGCCACCGTGCAGCTCACACCGAAGGGACGGGTCTTTCTCGCCGCACACCCCTCCGAGGAGCCGGCGCGGCGCACGGTCATCCAGGCACTCTGCGGCCTGCTGGGGCAGCTTATGCGCGAGCGCGACGAGGCGACCCTGCGCCTGGTTGAGCCGCACCTGCTGACGCTGGCCGACGCCTGGGCGGCGCGCGAGGACGAGCACGCCCTGATGCTGTGTCTGGGCGCGGGCACGTACCTGACCCTCTTCGGGGATGCCCAACGGGCGCGCCCCTACCTGGATCGTGCCAAGGAGCTTGATGCCGCTCTCGGCGGCAGCTCGCCGAAGCTAGGGCGCACGCGACGAGGGCGGCGGTAGGCGCTGGCAAGCTGTGGGAAGAGTCAGTGCGCCCTCAGTAGCGTGGTGGGAGATCGCCTCTAATGTTAGCGCACTGTCCCCCGTACCTACAGGTCCAGGGACGGCACACAGGTGCTTGACGTGCCCGCGCTCGGCACCCTATGCTGGCCGTAGTGGCTGTCTCAGTGAGCATCATCTTCCAGACCAGAGAGGCTTCCATGCGCGCTATCCACCAGCGAATGGGCGGGCCGCAACGGGTGATCGGAGCCGTGGCGCTGCTGCTCCTGGGCGGGCTCCTGTTCCTCCGCTTCCCCTCAGCCGCGTGCGCCTGTGTGCCGGACTACATGATGCAGAATGCCGCGCTGACCCATGACCTCTGGCTCCTAGACGTGCAGGTCAGACAGTATGCGTCCGAACATGGGGGGCAGTTCCCCGCGTATGCGGAGGTGGTGCGCCTGCGCGATGTCGCCACAAAGGCGCCCACGGGCAGCCTCAGCGCAACGATGCTCGCCAGTCGCCCGCTCGTGGCGGCGGTGGACCCCAACCGGCGGACATTCACCTTCATGCCGACGCCGGAGCAGATCGGGACGATGGGCTACGCGGTCGCCGCGGATGGCCGGAGCTACGCGCTGATCGGCCTGGGCAGCCAGGAGTTCGTCACCTCGCTCGCTTGGATCGGGCTCCAGCGAGCACCCATCGTCGAGCTGAGGGTGTTCACGCCCGCCCCCGGCCTCCAATAAGCACCGCAGGCGGCGATGCGCTGCGCCGGCGCGGTCGTGGGCCAGGAGTAAGTGATCGCCGCGCTCGTGCGGCAGCGCGCTGTGCTCAGCTCACCGCTGGCTGACGCTGAGTAGGGCATCACGTTGGGGATGCTCGGCGCTACTGAGGGCGAGCCAGGCAGACGACGGTGGCCCTTCCAGCGCCAGGGTGCGACGCTCGGCCAGGGCGATGAGCTGGAGCTTGCGCTCGGCGACCAGGCGGCGGAATGCCCGGAGCTGCGCCACGCGACAGCGAAACGGCGTCTCGCCGGTCTGGACGATCACCGTGCCGGTGTCGAGCGCCCGCCCGATGAGGCTCTGGCGCAGCTCGATCCGCGCTTCCCAAAGGGGGCAGGTCACTTCGCGGGCCACGAAGGTTCCCCGATAGAGCACGAGGTCGTAGCCGCGCAGGGCCAGCGACCCGGCGGTGTAGCGGCTGACCAGGGCGCTGCCGAGCAAGGCGATGATCGCCACGCCTGCGAACCAGGCCGGGTGCTGGCTCAGGCCGAGGGTGAGGCAGGCCAGCCCCACCCCCAGGATGCCGGCGAGCACGAGGAAGAAGCCGAGCCGGTGCGGGCGGAAGGTGAGGTCGTTGGCGTCGATCTGCATCGTCGTGCTCCTCTGCTATCGCAAGGTAAAGGCGAGCAGGACGACGCCGGCCAGGATGATCAGCGGGAGGCAGCCAGCGCCGCCGGCCTGGTCGGTCAGCGGGGCCTGCACGTAGATGATCTGTGGCGGCTGAACCCGATTGGGGAGCAGGCTGCCGGCGGCGGCGAACAGGACGGCGGCGGCCAGGCCGAGGACGATCAGGGTGTTCATCGTGTCTCTCCGTAGCTGGTTCGGGTCGCTTTGCCTGGCTGTAGTAGACTACGGAGGGATGCGGAGGCGATCTCAACGTGGTGCGGAATTGTGACCTGCTGAGGTTCGGAAATTTCCGCATCGGTTTGGTGATATGTCCGTAGCGATGACTTCTAGACTGGGCGGGTGAGCGTCGCATAGCGAGGACAGCATCATGGCAAAGGGCAGCACGGCAAACCGCAGCGAGACGTTTGGGCGCCTCCTGAGCGGCATGGTTAGCAGCATCGCCTCCTACGAGGGCAAGAGCACTGCGATTGTCGAGGAAGAGCTGGGCGCAGCCATGAATGTTGTCGGGAAGACGGTCCAGCGGTATAAGGCTGGCTATCTCCCACCGAACGACCAGGCCGTGCGGCTCCTTGCTGAGGCTGGGGTCCAACGTGGCTTCCTCGGGCGTGAGTGGCTCCAACGCTTTCTTCACGCGGCTCGCTATCCCTTCGCCGATAGGCTCCTCGATGAGCTGTGCCCGGCGCCCCAGGTGCGACCCCGCCCGCCCCGTGTCTACGAAAACCTCCCGGCTCCCACCTACAGCCAGTTCGTGATGCGCCAGCAGGCGTTTGCCGAAGTTGTCGATGGCCTCCAGCAACGCTCGGCTGCCGTACTCATCGTCGGGATGGGCGGCAATGGCAAGACAAGTCTAGCTCGCGAGGTGGCCGCCCGTTGCCTGCACAACGACAATGAGACACCGCGCTTTGATGCGGTGGTTTGGGTCAGCGACAAGGATCGGCCCGGCACGACGAATCTAAGCCTTGTGCTGGACGAGGTCGCGCGCACGCTTGACTACCCTGGCTTCACACAGTTTGAGCATGACGAAAAGCGCCGTGAGGTCGAACAACTCCTGCGCCGCCAGCGCGTGCTGTTGGTCGTGGACAACTTCGAGACGATCAGCGACGGCGTGCTGCTCACCTGGCTCCTATGCCTGCCTGAGCCAAGCAAGGCCCTTCTTACCAGTCGTGAGAAGCACCGTGGTCTGTGGAGTAGCTGGCTGGTCGAGCTGCGGGGCATGATGGAGGCGGAGGCGTGGGAGTTGATCACCGAACGCGCTCAGGTGCTCAAAATTGAACGGCTTGTCGGCGAACGCGCCCAACTGGAGCCACTGCTGGCGGCGACCGGCGGCAACCCCAAGGCCCTGACGATGACCCTGGGTCTGCTCAAGTACGAGCGCCGGTCGCTGCAAGATCTGGTGGACGACCTCTATGCCGCGCGGGGCGATCTCTTCGACGACCTCTTCACTCGCGCGTGGGCGCTGCTGGATGAGGCGGCGCGGCGAATACTCCTGGTTGCGACGTTCTTCCCCGCCACCGCCAGCGGTGACGCGCTCCAGGCGACCGCTGATGTGCAGGGCTTTGCTTTTGAGCGAGCGGTGGAGCGATTGAGCGATCTGGCTCTTCTTGATGTACAGCAGGAGGCTCTGAACTGGAAGCCACGGTACGCGCTGCATCCCCTCGTGCGTGCGTTGGCGAGAGCCAAGCTTATAGAGCAGACACCGTTTGAGTTGGGGGCGCGAGAGCGGTGGGTGAAATGGTATGTGGCATTAGCAGGACAAGTTGGGGAATGCTGGAATGATTTGAGTAAGCTCGAAATCATGGATTCCGAGCATGAGACGCTTTTCTCAGTTCTTATGTGGGCATCTAAACATCAGCTTGACAACGAAACACTGCAATTAGTCAAAGATGGAGGATATTTCTTTTATGTCCGAGGGCTTTGGGATAAATGTTCTTTGGCTGATTTGTTGCACTTTGAGGCGGCAAACCGTCTATCAGATCATGTTGAAGAAATCGCAGCTCTTGCGAACTTAATCCAAATCCTCAGTAGGCAGGGCAATATCCCTGAAGCGACAAAGTATCTAAACAAGATGCAGGATATTGCCACGAGTACGCAGATCCCTGCCGATATTTTCTATGAATATCATCATGCAATAGATTTGTATTGGGCCGAGCAGAATGATATTGAGCAGTCATTAGAAGCATTACGGAAAAGTCTCAACCGATCAGAGGAACTGTCGCCTTATTTCTATATCGCAAACCAGCAATGGTTTGCTACACGTTTGCATCAAAAGGGCGAATCAGTTGAGGCAAGGCTTGTTTTTGAGGCGGTATTATCAGATGCAATCCAGCACAAATATGAGCGTGGTATTGTTGCAATACAGATAGGATTGGCTTCTATTGATTTAGAAGAAGGTGATATTGAAAATGCTGCGGCAGCACTTGCTGCAAGCATTGAGATAGCCTATCGGTATACTGATAGAAAGTATATAGCTGAGTCTAAGCGTGTTTATGCCCGCCTCCACGCCCTGCGCGGCGACATCCCTGCCGCTCGCGCCTCCCTCGCCGAGGCCATCGACCTCTTCGAGCGTATGGGCATGCGCCGGGATTTGGCGGAGGCCCGTCAGGCGCTCGCCGACCTGAACGCAGGGGCCGCAGCGGGTGACGCTGCGGCCCGCACCTGATGCCTCTACCGCTTCGGCTGAAGGTACAGGCGCACGGCCACGGTGATCAGGGTGATCACCGGCGGCCACACGACGGGCAGCGGGATCGCGCCGGGGGCGACCAGTGCGGTCAGGAGGATCGTAGCCGCGAGGGCGATCAGGGCGACGATCAGCGTGAAGCGGCGCGCGTCACGCCGGTCGCTCGTGGAGGGGCGGCGGGGGGTGATGGGCTGGCGCATTGGTCGTCTCCTTTCACGATGTCTTAACCGTGATCGGAGTATGACATTGGGAAACTCGCACTTGGCCGAGTCCCTTGGGGGGATATTCCGCATGGGGGTTCGACGAGAGTCCGAACAGAGGTGCGGGGATGTTGCTGGCCGGTCGCTATGACCGGGCCACTGCCAGGGTTGGCTTCCTCCCACAGGGGAGTTTCCCAGGGGAGTGCGTGGCCTCTGTCCGGCCATCGCCGGCTCTGGCGGCTGGTTGATCGGCCAATGCGTGTCTCTTTGGGTCTATTCGTCCCATCCCCCCTTGCCCTCCCCATCCCCCCCTGCTATGATGGCCCTGGCGCACCATTCCCGCAAGGACACCGCCTATGCGCATCGTCGATCTCCAACTCACCCTCCGCGCATCCGGCGCCGGCTACGCTGCCGAGGCGCGGCTCTCGCACTCTGGCAGCCAGGCCGACGCGGTGCTGGCCGCCGACGCCCCGGTGGCCCTCGACTCCTCGGCCCTCCTGCTGCGTGTCCTCGACCCGGCGGCGTATGGTCGCGCCCTCACCGATCAGCTCTTCGCCGACCCGCAGCTGCGTGCTGCCTGGCAGCGCGCCCGCGCCCTGGCCGATGGCGCTAATCTCCCGCTCCGCCTGCGCCTGCGTCTCCCCGCCGAGGCCGGCGCCCTCCACGCCCTACGCTGGGAGACGCTGCGCGACCCGCTGACCGACGTACCGCTGGCCTGCGACGCCCGGTTGCGCCTCGTGCGCTATCTCGACAGCCCGGACACCCGCCCGATCACGCTGGGGCCAAAGCCGGAGCTGCGCGCCCTGCTTGTCATCGCCAACCCGCGTGATCTGAGCGCCTACGGACTGGCCGAGATCGACGTGGAGGGCGAGGTGGGCCGGGTACGGAAGGCGTTGGGGAGCATCCCCCTGACCGTCGTCGGCGACCACGAAGATGCGGTCAGCCGCCAGGCCACGCTGAGGGCGGTGCAGGCCGCGCTGCGCGAGGGGCCGGCGATCCTCTGCCTCATCTGCCACGGTGCCCACGATGGCGACGATACCACGCTGTGGCTGGAGGATGACGACGGGAAGACCTGCCGGGTGAGCGGGGAAGACTTCGGCCAGATGCTTGCCCAGCTTGACTCGCCACCTCTACTCGTCACGCTCATCGCCTGTGATAGCGGCGGTGCGCTCGCGGCCCTCGGCCCGCGCCTGGCCTTGGCCGGGGTCGGCGCCGTGGTGGCGATGCAGGCGAAGCTCTCGCTGGGGGCGGCCAGGGCACTGCTGCCCGCGCTGTTCAAAGAGCTTGCCTCCGACGGGGCGATGGACCGGGCGGTGTCGGTGGGGCGAGCGGCGCTATGCGACGGGGGCGAGTGGTGGGTGCCTGCGCTGTGGCTCCGGGTGCGCGAGGGGCGGCTGTGGGCGGAGGATGCGCCGACGCCCACGGTCTCTGCCGGTATCCACGTTGGCGGCAGCGTTGGCACAGTGCAGGTCGTCAATGTGAGCGGCGGCCAGGTGGGGAGCATCATTGGCAGCCAGCACAACTACGGGGTGCCTCTGGCAGCAGCCCCAGCCGCCAGTGGGCGGGCCGAGGCCATCGCCGCCCAGCGCCGACGGCTGGAGCAGCATCGGGCAACCCTGGCACACTACCTCGGACAGATCGCCATCACCGGCTCGGCCAACGCGCGTCCCGAGGTCACGGCAGGCATCCGCGAGGCGCGGGCCGGCATCGCGCGGGCGAAGGCGGCCCTGGCCGCGCTGGGCGAGGCCATCGAGGATATGCCGGACGACACACCATGACGACACACACCACCATCGAGCAGACCATCGCCGCCGCCCTCCCCGCCGAGCTGCGATCCCACGCCGCTGACCTCGCCACGCTGGTTGACGGCCTTGCGGACCCCGATGCGATCATGCGCCGCCTCGCCGCCCGCCCGGTGCTGGGCGCGGCCCTCGCCGCCCTCATCGGGCAGACTCTCGATGTCGCTGGGCGCGCCCTGAATATCGCCGGCAACGTCGGCGCGCTCAATCAAATCGTCATTTCTGGCGGCTACGTTGATCAGGTTATTGGCACCCTCAATCAGTACACAATCCAGCTCCCGCCCACGCCGCGCGTGATCGACCCCGCCGCCGCCCAGGAACTATTCGATGCCCTGCCGCTGGAGCACATCCCCGAAGTCGCCTCGCTCCCGCCTGGCTCACGCATGCCCTTCGCCCGCAACCCGCTCTTCGTCGGGCGCGCTGCGGATCTGCGCTGGCTGGCCGGGACGATCAAGGCCGCGGCGACGGCGGCCATCGGCCAGGTCGCAGCGGCCACGGGGCTCGGGGGCATCGGGAAGACCAACCTGGCGACCGAGTGGGCGTATCGCTATGGCTCCTTCTTCGCGGGCGGAGTCTTCTGGCTCTCCGTTGCCGACCCCGCCGGCGTGCCCGGCGAGATCGCGGCCTGCGGCGGGCCGGGGACGCTGGGGCTCTACGGCGAGGCCGACGGGCTCAGCCAGGAGGAGCAGGTGGCGCTGGTGCTGCGCGCCTGGCAGGAGCCGATACCGCGCCTGATCGTGCTCGACAACTGTGAGGACGAGGCGCTGCTGGCGGCGTGGCGCCCGCGCATCGGCGGGGGCTGCCGGGTGCTGGTGACGAGCCGGTCGAGCGAGTGGGATGGGGCGCTCGGCGTCGTGGCCCGTCGGCTGGGTGTGCTGGCCCGCGCGGAGAGCATCGCCCTGCTGCGCAGCCTGCGCGCTGATCTCTCTGACCATGATGCGGACGAGATTGCCAGAGTGCTCGGCGACTTGCCGCTGGCCCTGCACCTGGCGGGAAGCTTCCTGCGGGCCTACCCTCAGGAGCAGCCCGCGAGCTACCTGGCACGCCTGGAAACGTCGCTGCTCAATCATCCGTCGCTAGCGGGGCGCGGTACACGCCACTCGGCAACAGCCCACGATCTGCATATCGCCCGCACCTTCGCCCTCAGCTACGACCGGCTAAACGCCGAGGAGCAGACCGACGCGGACGCCCGACGCCTGCTGTCCCGCGCCGCCTGCTTGGCCCCCGGCGAGCCCTTCCCTACCGATTTGCTCCTGGCGACACTGGGGCGAGATCTGGAGGATGAGACGGCGCGGCTCGACGCGCAGGATGCCCTAGCACGTCTGGTGAGCCTGGGCCTGCTCGACCGCGAGCAGGGCGACGCCCTGGTGCTGCATCGCCTGCTCCACGCCTTCGTCGGCGATGTTGCAGATGACCCGGAGGCGCAGGGGGCGGTCGAGCAGGTGCTGATCAACGCGGCCTACCACCTCAATAACACTGGCTATCCCAGCGCAATGCAGCCTATCGCCGCGCACCTGCGCTATGTCACCGACATAGCAGCGGGGCGCGAGGACGAGCGTGCGGCCAGCCTGTGCAGCAACCTGGCCTATAATCTTCGCGAGCTTGGCGACTACGGGGTGGCCCGTCCGCTGTACGAGCGCGCCCTGGCCATCAGCGAACAGGCTCTTGGCCCCAGCCATCCCGATACCGCCGGCAGCCTCAACAGCCTGGCCGAGCTCTTCCGGGCAGTGGGTGACTACAGGGCGGCCCGCCCGTTGTACGAGCGCGCCCTGGCCATCAGCGAACAGGCTCTTGGTCCCAGCCATCCCAATAC
>JAAXUL010001417.1 GCA_013336035.1 Chloroflexales bacterium | reverse complement strand
GGCGGCGCGGGCGGCGGCTGCGCAGGTACGGGGCTTGCCGGCGCGCCCGCGCCGCCCCCGCCGGGCGGTGCGTGTGCTCCGGCCGCCACCGGGAAGCGGCGGGTCCGGATGGCCTCGTAGAGGGCCCGGGTCGTCTCCTCTGGCTCGGCGCCTAGCTCGACCTCCAGGGCGCGGGCGAGCTCCTGGTACTGACGCTGGGCCGCGGCGACCTGGCCGCTCTGCGCGTACGCCTCTAGCAGCGACCGCTGGGCCGGCTCGTGCAGCGGGTCCAGGGCGACCCAGCGCCGGGCGTAGTCGGCCGCCACGTCCCAGGCGCCGCGATCGCGGGCGCGCTGCGTCAGCTGCTCAAGGCTCAGCGCCAGGGATTGGCGCAGCCGCTCGCGCTCGAAGAACTGCCACTCGTCGAAGGCCGGGCTGTCGGGCAGGGTGAACCCGGCGAGGAAGTCGTCGCCGTAGAGCGCGACGGCCTCATCCAGCCGGACGCCCGCGCCGGCCAGCTGCAGAAATAGCTGGCTGTCGACCCAGAGCGCCGCAGCGGGCGCGATGCTGACCGTCTCGGCGCTCGTGGCCAGGATGTCGTCGCCGATCACCTGGCCGAGGCGGTGCAGCGTGCGCCTCAAGTTGGCTCGGGCCTCGCGCTGGTCGCTGTCAGGCCAGAGCAGCGTGGCCAGGGCGTCACGGCTCTGCGGCTGGCGCGTGACAGCCAGGTAGACCAGCAGCGCCAGGGCGCGCCGCAGACCAAGTTCAACCGCTTCGCCGTCACGCTCCAGGCGCGGCGGCCCAAAGACGAAGAGCCGCAGCTGTGCCATATGATCCCCGGTCATTCTGGAGATGCCCAGCATTGTAGCGAGTCGGGGCGACGATCACAAGCCCCCGCGCAGCTCTGTTATCGCCGACCCCGCGGGCCAGGGCAGCGCGAGGGTCCGGCGCCGGTCACGCCGGCTGACGCACTGGTGGACGCCCCAGGGGACGGCCTCTGGACGCGGCTCGGCTACCCTGTGAGTCAGGCGGCGCTGCAGAGGTGCCGCTTGCCGAAGCGGCAGGCACTTGCCGGACCAGCAGAGGTGACGTGATGACCGAGCGACCACGGCTTAACCTGGCCCTCCAGGGCGGCGGGGCGCATGGCGCCTTCACCTGGGGCGTCCTCGACGCGCTCCTTGCCGACGGCCGCGTCGATCTGGATGGGATCTGCGGCACTAGCGCTGGGGCGATGAACGCCGCCGTGCTCGCCTCCGGCTACTTGCGGGGGGGGCGCGAGGGCGCCCGCGAGGCGCTACACGACTTCTGGCACGCGGTGAGCTGCCTGGGGATGTTCGGGGGCGCTGGGCTGCTGCGCGAGTTTCGGGCCATGGCCTTCGTCTCCAGGCTGATCGACGAGGGCTGGCTCAAGGAGGAGTACCGCGGCCGGCTCAGGCGCATGTACATCCACGCCGTGCGCGCCGATAGCGCCCTGGCCGACTTTGGCGTAGCGAGCAAGTTCAACCTCGCCTGGCCGTTTCTCACCACGCTCCGCGACCGTGGGCGCGCCACCGCGGCGGGCTGGCTGGAGCGTCACGCCGACGCGATCGGCCGGCGCTCGACCGTCGACCTGCACGCCGAGTTCATCGACCCCCACACGCGGGGCTGGGAGCTTGAGGAAAGCTTCGCCCGCCCCTCAGACCTCTACCCCCTCGAAGCTGTCTCGTAGGGATTGTAATTCTAGCTGAACTGGAGGATACCCATGAAATACGCCACCCTGTATGCCGACGCCAATGGCATCTCGCACTGGAGCGATGTCGAGGTCGTATTCTTCCCGGTCGAGTTTGCCCCGCCCGCGCCACCTATCCAGCTGTCGCCGTTCGTGCAGGCCAACCAGTACGCCTTCTTCCGCGCCCCCGCCGACTGGTTCGGCGACTGGCACCCGGCGCCGGCCCGTCAGATCTTCTTCTTTCTCGAGGGCGAGCTGGAGGTGATGTCGGGCGACGGCGAGCGGCGCCGTTTCCCCCCCGGCAGCATCCTCTGCGTCGAGAACACCTTCGGCCAGGGCCATGTCTCGCGCACGGTCAGCGACACCCCGGTGCTCGCCGCGGTCGCGCAGCTAGCCTGAGGCGGTGGCGGGGCGCGCC
>JAAXUL010000586.1 GCA_013336035.1 Chloroflexales bacterium | reverse complement strand
GCGCCCGCTGCCGCAGCCCAGGTCGAGCGCCCGCCCCGGCGGCAGCCGCTCGGCGGCGGCCAGCACCTCGGGCGGCGGCAGCGGGGCTTCCCAGGGCAGGTCGCCCTCCCGGTAGCGGCGCCGCATGTCGGCCAGATAGTGCATCACTGCGCCGCCAGAAAGCCGTACGCGACCAGGGTGGCCTGGGCCTCGGGCATCCGCAGGTAGTCCACGAACGTCTGGGCCAGCTCCGCCTGGGCGCTGTCGCCGATGCTGAAGGGCGCGATGGCAAAGACGGTCAGCTCCTGCGCGTCTGCCGCCGGGGCCGTGGCCAGCGACGTGGCGGCAGACGCGGGCAGCCTGGTGGTGGCGGGCTCCGGCGACGGGAGCGTGGACGACGTGGTTGCGGCAGGCGCGGGGGGAACACCGGTGGCGGCCGGCGTCGCAGGGGCCGTTGGGGCGCCGGTGGCGGCCGGCGTCACGGGGGTCGTCGGGGCGCCTGCGGGCTGGCCGCAGGCGGTGAGGAGGGTGAGCGCAACCAGTCCGATCACAAGCGTGCGTCGCATGAGGTCGATCTCCTTGGCCGGTGCAGAGCCGCAGCACGTTCCTGAGCAGACGCGCACCTGCGCTGCCCACTGCGCGACACTCTGGCACAGAGCGACGCACAGCGAGGCACGAGCAGGCTCGCGCCCGGGCCGGAACCCCACGGCGCCCTGCCTCAAACCTTCCACCAGCCTGGGCCCACCGGCTGTGCCGTGAGCCGCCATGGCTCGGCGCGCTGGCGCGACATCAGGCGTCCCACGCCGCGCGCCACGCCACCCGCCGGGTGTACGCCTTAGCTGTCCGTGCCCGGAGCGCCAATGCCCACATCTTCCTCCAGCACATCGACGTTGTAGTGGTGCGAGCAGGCGCACTGCTCGAAGAACAGCGTGTAGTCCGCGGTCGCCGGCTGGCTGCACCCGAGCGGGGCCACCCGCTCCTCCACCCGGCGGTGCGCATCAGACGCCAGCCATGCCTGCATATTAGCCTCGGTCTGCCAGACCAGGAAGATGATCACGGTATCGGCCTGTCCGGGCGCGGCCATCACGTACACGTGCTTGAAGCCCGGCTGGTGCTTGAGCGGGTGGGCCGCCAGGCTCACCCAGGCGTCCACAAAGGCGAGCTGCTGCCCCGGGAGGGTCTGAACGGTGCGGGAGGTCACGTACACGGGCATCTCCTTGCGCTGCACAGCATGCGAGAACGACAGGCCCTGCACACGGCTGCGTGTGCTGCGACCTGTCGTCCAGAAGCAATGAGCACGACAGATCGCCTGCGCGAAGCGGTGCGCGAGCGCCTGTCGTTGGCGCGCAAGCAAATTATGGGCGAGCAATATTCTAGCCGATCCAGAGCCGCCGCACACAATGGCGATGGCAGGGCGCTATCGGCTATCGGCTACACTTAGCGTCCCGGGCGCAGGGCGGGCAATGCGATCGGCACCTGGACCGCGCTGCCGGCCTGGCGCCCATCGGAGGCAAAGACGATCCCGGCGTCCACCTCGCCGCGGGCGATGGTGTCCATGATCTCGGTCACACTCTCGCCGTAGCGCACGACATTATGCAGCACGGCGTCCATCCCCTGAGCGCCAAAGTAGCCCCGCCCCTCGATCTGCGTCAGCAGCTCGCGGGTGTACTGGCCGACGGCGGTGGCCTCGGAGCCGAGGGCCAGCTTGAGCCCGGGGCGGGCCAGGTCGTCGAGGCTGATGAGGTGGCCCGGGTTACTCCTGGGGGTGACCACCGCGAGCTGGTTGGCGGCGAAGGCGTAGACGCTCTCCGGCCAGACCCGGCCCGCCTGGATCGCCAGATCCATAGCATGGCGGTGAGCGGGGGCGAACACATCGGCCACCGCGCCCTGGCGCAGCTGCTCCGCCAGGCGCCGCGAGCCGCCGAAGGTGAAGCGCACCGTCGTCCCGGGGTGCGCCGCGCTGAACTCGGCGCCGAGCGCCTCGAAGGGGCCAGTGAGCGAGGCGGCGGCAAACACCGTCAGGGTGCGCGCGGGCGCGCTCACGGCGCCTGGTTCCCGGGATGGTCCACGCTCGGGGAAGGCCTCGACGGTGGGCGAGAAGCCGGCGCTGAGCAGCACCGCCTGGCCGCGCGACGAGCGCACATAGTCGACAAACTGGGCGGCCAGATCGGATTGGGGGCTGTTCGCGACCACCGTGATGCTGTAGGTCACGGCCGCTGTCTCGGCGGGCGCGGCGAGGGTCCGATCGATCCAGGCCAGGAAGCTCTCGAGCCGGCGCACCCGCAGCTGGAGGAAGATCCCCGCGTCAGGCTGGTCGGCCCGGCGGGTGAGCTGCGCACGCAGCGCGTCGCGCCAGTCCTGACACGCCGCGCGCTGGGCGATCAGCAAGCCCCGCACCGTGGCCGGCCCGGCGCGCTCGGCGAAGTAGAGCCGGGCCAGGAAGTCGAGGCGCAGCTGGGCTGGGTCCTCTACGGGCGTGGCGCGCCAGTGGGCAAAGGCGGCGGCACCGGCCTCGGTCAGGCGGAGCACCTTACGCGCCGGGCGCGAGCCCTGCGGCTCCGCGGTCGTGGCCAGGTAGCCGGCCTGCTCGAGCTTGGCGATGAGGGCGTAGAAGTGGCTGAGCTTGAGCTGCCACACCTGGCCGAGGGCGTCGGGAGCGTTGAGCTGCTGGTAGACCGCGTAGGCGTGCAGCGGCTGCGCGCACACGAAGCCGAGCAGCGCGTGCTCGATCGTGAGCGGGGCTTGACGTCGTGGGCTCATACGTCCTCCTCGAGGGCAGGCCTGGTGGACAGCCGGGTGCTTGCTAATTCATTGAATATCGATATTATCCGCGATGTGCGTTTTGTTGTCAATACGCCGTATCCCGCGCCGCGAAGAGCTGATTTCATAGTATCATGTTTTTAGTAAACGCCGCCCACGACGCCCCGCGCCCTTAGAGGGAACCGCTGATGCCGATGGTCAAGGGAGCGCTCACCGTGGAGTACGGGCTGCTCGGCATGGTCCGCCGGCAACCCCTGCATGGCTATGAGATCTACCAGCGGCTGCGTGCCATGGAAGCGCTGGGCCTGATCTGGAGCTGGAAACAGAGCCAGATGTATGCGGAGTTGGCTCGGTTGGAGCAGGAAGGGTATTTGACCAGCGTCGTGGAGGCCCAGGGGACGCGCCCGCCGCGCAAGGTCTTTCGGCTGACGGACGCAGGCGCCGCGGCCTTTGACGCGTGGCTCGCCAGCCCGCTGCGCACCGAGCGTGAGCTGCAGCCCGAGTTTCCCGCCAAACTGCACTTCGCGCAGCAGGAAGGGCGTGGCACGGCCCGGGTGTTGCTGGAGCGCCAGCGGGAGGTGTGCCGGCAGTGGCTGGCCGAGCTCCAGGCCCAGGCACCACCGCCGGGACCGGACCAGTCCTACGCCCACCTGGTGCGGCAGTTCCGGGTCAGCCAGGTCGAAACCATCCTGGGGTGGCTGGCCACGTGCAGCGCCCAGCTTGACGAGCCACAAGGGGAGGACGCGCCCTCCCCCTGAGCGCCACGTCGCCGCGAGCTGTGGTTACTCGTCAGCGGCGATCAAGACTTCGGTCGACTTGATGATCGCGTGCACCTTGGAGCCGACCGTCAAGCCCAGGCTGTGGACCGACTCCATCGTGATCACCGAGACGATCTCCTGGCCGCCGTTCAGCTTGACGACGATCTCAGCGGTCACCACGCCCTCTTTGATCGACTGGACCGTCCCCCCGAGCTGATTCCGTGCACTGAGACGCATGAGGTACTCCTTGCTTCAGGCGCCACACAGGGCCTGTACGGCAGCTATCCGCACTGGACACGTCCCGCATCACACGCGTGACGCGTCCGCTACGGCCAGGCTCAGGCCTGGGAGCTTGCCATCATAACGTCACTCATCCGCATTCGCAACCGCGTACTATCTAGTGGCGTGCACGCGGCTACTTTACCTCGATCGCGACCAGCCCCTTGACCCATTTGCCGGGCTTCTGGCTGAACAGCACATTGCGCAGCGCGCCATTCTCGTCAAGCGCGATGATCGCCTCCTTGTCGGCGGCTACACGGCCAGCGTCAGCTCGGCCGTATAGCCGTCGCCGCCGACAAAGACCAGACTCTTCGCCTCAGGCTTCAGCCCGATCTCCTCCAACACGGCGGCCAAAGGCGCCCCGCTGAGGGTGACATCCTGGCCGTGATCCTTGACGGTGACCGTCAGCTGCTGTAGGCCTTGAGGTCGTCGGCGCTGAAGCTGCGCGGCGTCGTGACCAGGCCGCTCACCGCGACCGGCTTCGCCGTGGGCGCGGCGCCGCTGGCATCGCCCGTGACCGGGATGAAGCCGTAGCTCACCAGCACCTGCTGCGCCTCGGGGCTCAGCACAAAGTCGACGAAGGCCTGGGCCAGATCGGGTGATGCGCTAGTCGCCAACGGGGCGACTGGGTAGCTCGCGATCACGTTGAGATCATCGGGGATGGGGACCTCGGCGACCTTGTCCGCCTGGGTCGCCGAATCGGTCGTGTAGACCACCCCGGCGTCACCCTCGCCCAGGGCAATCTTGCTCAGTACCGAGCGTACATTGTCCTCGTAGGAGACCACATTGGCGAGGACAGTCGCGCTGAAGCTCTCGGTGTACTCCGGCAGCGCGCTGGCCTTCGCCAGGACGTCGAGGGTATATTGGCCGGCCGGCACCTCCTTCGCCTCGAAGACCAGCTTCAGGCCAGGCTTCGCGAGATCCTTCAGGCTAGTGATCCCTGCGGGGTTCCCCTGCGGGGTGATCACGACCAGGCGGTTGCGCACAAAGGTGTGCTCGGTGCCGCTGATCACCTTGGAGCTAGCGATCACCGCGTCCATCTGTTTCTTATTCGCCGAGGCGAAGACGTCGGCCGGGGCGCCCTCGTTGATCTGGGCGGCGAGCTGCTGGGCGCCGGCGAAGTTGTAGACCACCGTCACGCCGGGGTGGGCGGCCTCAAACGTGGGCGCGAGGGCCTTGAAGGCGTCGGTGAGCGAGGCCGCGGCGAAGACGTACAGGGTCGTGCCGGCGGCCGTGGTCGGTGCGGTCGTCGGCGCTGCGGCGGTGGCGGCGGGGGTCGCCGCCGTGGTGGCATCTGTGGCAGCAGTGGTGACCGCCGCAGTGGGCTCAGTCGTCGGGGCAGGCGGGCTGGTGGGCGCCTGGGCCGCGGGCGCGCCGCCACAGGCGGCGAGCAGGAGCGTGAGCAGAAGCGTGAGCAGGACCATGGGCGAACGTCGCATCGGAAACCTCCATCGGCAACCAGGATGAAATCAGCAGCGCAGAGCGCTGTGGAGATGGGGTGGCGATCTGGAGATGGCTGCAGTGCGTACGGGCGGCAGCGTTGCCGAGGGGGCACCTTATACAGAAGCATGCGGGATGTTCGCGATCACATGCCGACGGATGGCGTATGAACGCCAGGCTCAGCTTTCGCATTGGCACTAAGACAAGGCTTCGCTGCGCGTGCGTCTACGTTACAGTTTGGGGAGGCGGAGGGCTTCGCCCTCCACAACCACCCTTTGCGGGGGCCG
>JAAXUL010000585.1 GCA_013336035.1 Chloroflexales bacterium | reverse complement strand
GGTGCGGGTAGTGGGCGGCGTAGTCCTCGGGGTCGCGCAGCCAGACGGCGGTGCCAGTGCGCGCGGCGTCCGCGATCGGCAGCGGCGCATCCAGCGAGAGAGCGGTGCCGCCTGCACCAGCTCGAGGCGGAGCGGCGGGCCGCCGCCGAAGCGGCCCAGGCCCGCTCGCGGCTGCTGGCCGAGGTGTCGCAGGCGCTCGCTATGGCCCAACCTGACTTCACGGCGGTGCTGCATCAGGTGCTCTGCCAGATCGGCGAGCGGTTTGCCGACAGCTGCGGCGTGCGCCTGATCTCCGAGGACGGCCGCTCGCTCTGCTCGGTGGGGACGTACCATCGCGACCCCGTCGCGCAGGCGCTGCTCCACGAGCTGAATGCCGCGCCGGTCCCCATCGCGGTCGGAGCGATGGGGCAGGTGGCCGTCAGCGGTGAGCCGCTTTTCCTTCCGGTGGTCGACCCAACGGTACAGGCGGCAGCGGCGACGATCCTCTACGGCCTCTTCCTCGAGCGCTTTCCGTTCTGGAGCCTGATGATCGTGCCGCTACGCTCGCGTGGCCGGGTGCTGGGCACGGTGAACGTCACCCGGAGCGCTCCGGACCAGCCGTTTACGCGCGACGATCTCCAGCTGCTCATCGACCTCGCCGACCGGGCGGCGCTGGCGATCGATAACGCCCAGCTCTACGCGAGCCTCGAACAGGCGCACGCGGTGGCTGAGGCCAACGCCGCGCGGATCGGGCGCCTGCAGCGGCTGACGTCTGCCCTCGCCGATGCGCTGACCCCCCAGGATGTGGCTCAGGTGGTGGTCAACGACGGGACGAGGGTGCTGGGCGCCCAGGCGGGGATGGTCGCGCTCATCGCCGCCGATGATGGGGCCAGCCTAGAGATCGTCGGCGCGACCGGCTATCACGAGGCCGCGGTGCGCCCCTGGCAGCGCTTCCCACTCGGCGCGGCGCTGCCGTCGAGCGACGCCGTCCGGATGGGGCAGCTCATCCTGACCAGCTCCCACGACGAGCTGATCGCGCGTTACCCGCACCTGGCCGAGCGGCGCTGGGCTGCGTTCGAGTCGCGGGCCGCCATCCCGCTGCACACCGAGCGCGAGCCGCTCGGGGTGCTCCTGCTCAGCTTCACTGGGCCTCGCCGCTTTAGCGCCGAGGAGCAAGACCTCATGCTGCTCATCGGCCGGCAGTGCGCCCAGGCGCTAGAGCGGGCGCGGCTCTACGCCCGCGAGCAGCAGGCGCGGGCGGAGGCCGAGGCGGCGGTGCGGGTTCGCGAGCAGTTTCTCTCGATCGCCGCGCATGAGCTGAAGACCCCGCTCACGCCGCTGCTTGGCCAGGCGCAGCTGCTGGAACGCCGCGCGCAGCGCGCCGGGCAGCTCACCGAGCACGACCGCCGGGCGCTGCGGGTCATCGCGAGCCAGGCGCAGCGCCTGGATCAGCTGGTCCGCAGCATGCTCGACTTGACCCGGCTCCAGACCGGGCGGCTCACTCTCAAGCGTGCCCCCCTCGACCTCTGTGATCTGGCGCGCCAGCTGGCCGACGAGCTGCAGCCCACCCTTGAGCGACACCAGGTCGCGCTCGACCTCCCGGAGGGGCCGGTCATCGTCGACGGCGACCCGCTGCGCCTCGAGCAGGTGCTGCTGAACCTCCTCCAGAACGCGATCAAGTACAGCCCCTCGGGCGGCCTGGTGCGCCTGGGGGTGGCCCTGCAAAGCGACCACGCCGTGCTCGAAGTGCGGGACTGGGGCATCGGTGTCCCGGCGGAGGACCTGCCGCGCCTGTTCGAGCCCTTCTTCTGGGCTGCCAACGCCGAGCAGCGCGTGCTCTCGGGGATGGGCGTGGGGCTGGCGGTGGTCAAGGAGATTGTCACCCTGCACGGCGGCACCGTGGTAGCCGCCAGCGTGGAGGGCCAGGGCAGCACCTTCACGATCACGCTGCCGCGGGCTGACACGCCTCGAGCGACTCAACACCCGCAGTAGCAGCATGGTGAGCAGGCGCGCTGGCCGGCGGGCAGGCTTCACCGACGCTGGGCGGAAGATCAGGGGTTCGCGACGCTCATGATAGAGTACGAGATGCAGGACAAGGGTCTGGCCCGCGCCGAATGGCTCGGTGTCAGGCCGCGGCGCCCAGAAGCATGGTGCAGACCACAATGGTTATCTACGAAATACAATCGGATATTGAGGCCATCGAGAAAGACGCTGCCCTCTACGATGAAGCAAACTTCAGCGGCCGCGTAGAAGCTATAGACTACATCGAGTTCAATGTTATTGACCGGATTGAGGGTCTGCTTCAGCTGACACATCCGCCAGCAGAGCTGATCTCGCTGGAGCTGTATGCAAAGAGCGTAAAACGCCATCTGGAAGCTATTGACGATGCCTTGTTTCAGCGGCTTCGGGCAGATATCCGCGCGGGTGGCTGCACGGGAGCAGCCCTCAGGGATCTGATCGATGAGTATGTCGGGCGCGGCTCAGGCAGTAGCGCAGAAGATGAGATAGGCTATGACAGCCTCGATGTGTTTATCAATGGACTACTGCGCATCCAGGCTGTCCCGATAGAGACAAAAGCGAGAGAACCGGAGATGGTGTACTATCAGCCAACCCCAGCGAGAATAATTTTCGAGCTGGTAGAGAAAGCTCGGCTCACGCGAGAAGATGTTTTCTACGATCTGGGGTCTGGTTTGGGTCACGTCCCCATTGTAGTGAATCTGCTCAGCGGAGCACCGGCTAAAGGTGTAGAGTATGAGCCAGTTTACTGCGATATTGCGAGAGTATGTGCGGCGGAGCTTAACCTGTCACATGTAGAGTTCATTAACCTAGACGCACGTACAGCGGATTACTCCGAAGGGACCGTCTTCTTCATGTATACGCCCTTTGAGGGTGGCGTACTGCAAGAAGTGTTGGAAAAGCTGCGGGGGGAGTCACGCAGGCGAAAGATCAGACTCTTCACGTATGGGCCTTGTACTCCCCACGTGTCCCGGCAACGCTGGCTAACGCATATGGGCCAGCATAGGGATCATATATATAAGCTGGGTGCATTCAGCAGTCTTTAAGACGTGAAGATCGGCTCCGGGCGGCCATCGTTGCGGGCCGAGCGGAGCAGGGCCTCGATCACGCGCATGTTCGCCGCGGCCTCCTCGGGCGGGTAGCGCAGCGTGGCCTGGCCACGCACGCAGGCGGCGAAGTGCTCGACCATCAGCTGGTACTGGTCGACGCCGGCGACCGTCTCCTGGCGCTCGCCCTGGCCGTCTCGCACATACAGCGTTGTCGCGTCCTGCCCGGGGACAAAGGCGACGGGCACGGCAAGGCTGCCCTCGGGGCCGACCACCTCGTAGGACTCCCGACGGCCCAGGGTCAGCGCGCAGTCGATCTGGGCCAGGCGCCCGTCGGCGAAGCGCAGGCTCCCCGCCAGCTGGGCATCGACCCCGCGCTCGCTCCAGATGGCAAAGGCCTGGGCCTCGATGGGCTCGGCCGCGAAGAGCGTGCGGCTCACATTCACGCAGTAGCAGCCCACGTCCATCAGGGCGCCGCCGCCCAGATCTGGCTGGAGGCGGATATTCGCGGGGTTGATGAGGCGGAAGCTGAAGGCCGCGCGGATAAGCTGCGGCGACCCGATGGCGCCAGCGCGCAGCAGCTCGAGCGCGCGCGCCGTCTGCGGGTGGAAGCGGTACATGAACGCCTCCATCAGCAGCACGCCGTGCTGACGCGCGGCCTCCGCCATCTCCAGGCACTCGGCGGCACTCAGGGCCAGGGGCTTCTCACACAGAATGTGCTTGCCGGCCTCGGCGGCGCGGATGGCCCACTCGCGGTGCAGGCTATTCGGCAGGGGGATGTAGACCGCCTCGACCTGCGGATCGGCGAGCAGCTCGGTGTAGCTGCCATAGACGCGGGGGATGCCCAGATCGGCCGCGAAGGCCTGGCCCGCCGCGAGGTCGCGGCTGCCCACGGCGATCAGCGTATTCGTGGCTGAGCGCTGGATGGCCGGCAGCACGGCGCGGCGCCCGATATTCGCGGTGCTGATCACGCCCCAGCGTAGCTTCTGCTCATCCATCGTGGTGTGACTCCTTTCAGTCGTGGCGATGCCCGCAGGTCCACAGGCAGCATACCACCGGTTGGCTGCTCGGCAAAGGAGAGCCCGACAGCCCACAAGGTACACCCGCAGCTACGCCTTTGGTTCCCTTCGCTTGCTCCGCTAATCGGCTAGAGTCGAGCAGTACAGCGCTGCTGTTCGTGGCGAGGAGCAAGGAGTATCGGCATGCCGTGGGCGCTAAGCGCCAGGGCAGGAGGAGTTCAGGATGTTCACCCAGCTTACGGATGGGACCAAGGCCGCTCTGTTCTACGTGCTCGCGTTTGGGCTGACGCTGTGCGTGTCGCTGCTGGCGCCGCTGCTCGGCGCCGCGACCATGTTTCTGCATATGTACACCCCGACCGTGGCGACCCTGCTCATGCTGCTGGTGGTGACCCGCGACGGCTACACACGCGCCGGCTGGGCCGGCCTCGGCCTGCATCGAGCGGGGCTGCGGTACTGGCTGCTCGCGCTGCTGGGCCCCCTGGCGCTGATGAGCGTGGTGTACGCCATCGTGTGGAATAGCGGGGTGGCGCGCGCGGCGCTGCCGGCGGACTTCACGCTGCCCGCGATGCTGATCGGCCTCGGCACAGGGCTGATGATCTCTTCCGGCTTCGCGCTGGGCGAGGAGATCGGGTTTCGCGGCTACCTGCTGCCGCTGCTCATGCCACTGGGGCCAACCCGGGCCCTGCTGCTGAGCGGGCTGCTCCACGCCCTCTGGCACTTCCCGCTCATGCTGCTGACCTCGTTCTATCCGATTCGCGGCAGCTGGCTGATCGTCGGCCCGCTGATCCTGCTGACGCTGACCACCGCCGGAGTATTCTACGGGTTTCTCCAGCTGAAGAGCCGGAGCGTGTGGCCCGCAACGCTGGCCCACGGCGCCATCAATACGTACTTCAACTGGTTCGCGCTGTTTACAGTTACCAGCGCGCCTCTGGCGCTGGAGTATCTGGCAGGCGAGACGGGCGTGCTTACGCTGATCGCGACCGCGGGCGCTGCGGGCTATCTGCTGTACCGGCTCGACCGGCAGCGGGGCGCGGCTCAGCAGCAAGCCCCACGCGTCGAAGCGCAGATCTGAGCGTACACCAATAGTCGTGACAAGAGTAGGCCCGCTAGCGCCCGCCCCGCAGCCGGCGGCGCAGGCGCTCCCAGAGCCCCCGCGCCTGCCTGGCCTCCTCGGCGGTGGTGGGGCGGGGCGCGTAGGCCGCGGCGAGGTAGGCCTCGGTGAGCTGGTCAACCTCGTCGGCGCTGTCGGGGAGCTGCGCGCCCAGGCGGGCGCCGTACTCGTAGGGGGTGTCGGCGCGCCGGCGGCCCAGGCCGACCCGCTCGGCGCGGCGCAGCGTCGAGGCGTAGAAGTAGCGCACCAGCCCGGTCGGGCCTAGCAGCCTGTCGGAGAGAAGTCTGAAACCGGCAGGCTGGTGCTACACTGGATGGTATGAAACGCAGCTTCAAAA
>JAAXUL010000584.1 GCA_013336035.1 Chloroflexales bacterium | reverse complement strand
GGAGAGGGGGTCAGGGGGTGAGGGCCGAAACGACACCAGCTGCCCCAGCCCACTAGGGCTGGGTTACCAGCTTGTGGAGCACCGCCATGCCCACGGCCTCGGTCCGGTTGACGGCGCTGAGCTTGGTGAGGATGTTGTGGACGTGGTGGCGCACGGTGTTGCGGCTGATGGCCAGCTGGGCCGCGATGTGCTCGTTGCTCCGGCCTGAGACCATCAGGCGCAGCACCTCGAGCTCGCGAGCCGACAGGTTCGCGCCGAGCTTTGGAGGCTGGCTGGGGGTTGTCACGAGGGCCTGGGCCAGGGCCGGCGCCAGCACGGCATGGCCGGCGTCAGCCTGGCGGATCGCCGCGGCCAGCTCGGCCCCGCTGATCTCGGTCTGCAAGTAGCCGATTGCGCCGGCACGCAGCGAGCGCTGCACCACCTCGCCGTCCGAGCTACTGCCCAGCACCAGCACGCGGGTCCGCGGTCTGCGCTGGCGGATCTGCTGGGTGGTCGTGAGGCCCTCGAGCTCGGGCGCGACCACGTGCACAAGGGCCACGTCAGGTTCCAGATCATCCACCAGATCCAGCGCCTCCGGCCCGCTCACGGCCTCGCCGACGACGGCGATGTCCTCCTCGGCTTGCAGGTAGTAGCACAGGCCGCCGCGGATCAGGGCGTGAGCATCAACGATGAGCACTCGGATTGCTGGATGCCCGTCCATGGCACTCTCTCCAGGAGATTGCAGGAGCGGCGAGGGCTGCCCCGCCGCGCCTGCCGGGAAGCCTCCCGTCAACCTGCCAGTAGTCGCTGCTTGGCGGCGGCGAACTCTTCGTCGGAGAGGAGCCCCTGAGCTCTCAGCGCGCCGAGCCGCTCAAGCTGGCTGATCACATCCTCTTCCGGTGCATATTGCTCCGGCGGGGCATACTGCTGCGGCGGCGGGGCATACTGCTGCGGCGGCGGGGCGTACTGCTGCGGCGGCGGGGCCTGCTGTGTATAGGCATTGTCCACCGCATTGCTGTACGCCGCGACGTTCTTATTCGCCTGACGGCGGTTCACCACGTTGCGGGTGGCGGTCGCCGTGCCGACCACCGCGGCGGTCTTCGCCATCCCTCGGAGTAAGCCTGGCATAGCATTCTCCTTTACGCGCTGGTGGCTATCGAGGCGAAGGCCTCGTCGACGACGAGCGCGGGCACGCGAACATTCATGGCCACCTCAGCTCCGGTGCTGGCGATGGCGTTCACCAGACTGACGGCCCAGATGTGCTCGATCGCCAGGGCGGCGACCGCCGAGTCGCTCACCATCCCCTCGTACAGCGTGTCGGCATCCTCACGGTTGAAGAGCCCGTGCGTCTCGCTCGGGTTGAAGCCCAGGGCCGCCATCTGGCTGGGCTGGAGATCGTTGATGTCGAAGGCAATGTGCTGCCCGTCCTGATCCTTCATCAGGACCATGATGTCGAGGACGCGGATCGTCCCGGCTGCGACCTGCCGCTCGAGCTCGGTGAGCACGCTGCCATCGAAGCGCGGCTCTCCGATTGCCAGAACGACCACATCGACAGGACCACGTGTAATCATCGGTGGCTCCCTCCTAATGAGCGCCGAACATAGGTGGCTGTAGCTGCCACTTCTACTTGTAGCGACAATGTCCGCGCGCCGCACGCTCCGCCAGGATCCTTCTTCCCCGGCAGAGCAGACGAGCGGTGGGCGATCCGAGCGTACGGGAGGGGCCTATCCATGTGGATGTGTGGGGCTCCAGTACCATCCGTAGGGACCACCCCTCTTGATCCCACAAGATCGCTCACGAACGCTCCCGGCGCATCGTTCCACCGGCCTGTCGCCGCGCTATAGTCAGGGCGTACCCGGCAAGCACGATCGAGAGGGAGGCGAGCACCTATGGGATGGCTGATACCAGGCATATGGTTCACCCTGCTTTCATTGGCAATCTTTCTCGTCGCGCTCGTCGTGATCCCGGCCAACCGCAAGCCCGGCGAGGCCACGGCCTGGCTGCTGCTCATCCTCGCCCTGCCCCTCCTCGGCCTCATCCTCTTCCTGGTCCTCGGCAGCCCCAAGCTCTCCCGCGCGCGCCGGGCCCGCCAGCGGACCGTGACCGAGATCCTCGGCGGCGTCGTCGAGCGCGAGCGCCAGAACCCCGCCCTCACCCACATGATCAGCCCGGAGATCACGCCCCGCTACGCGCCCTTTGTCTGCCTCAACCAGAACCTCAGTGGCATCCCCGCCTTTGGTGGCAACAGCGTCGAGCTGCTGGCCGACTACGAGGGCTCGATCATGAGCATGGCCGAGGCGGTGGACCGCGCCGAGCGCTTCGTCCACATCGAGTTCTTCATCATAGCCCTCGACAAGACCACCGCGCCCTTCTTCGACGCGATGGAGCGCGCTGTGAAGCGCGGCGTGCCGGTGCGCCTGCTGATGGATCACCTCGGTTGCTCGAGCTACCCCGGCTACAAGGAGATGTGCGAGCGCCTGACCCGTGACGGCGTCCAGTGGCACCTGATGCTGCCCTTCCAGCCGCTCAAGAGCGCCTGGTCGCGCCCCGACCTGCGCAACCACCGCAAGATCGTCGTCGTGGACGGCACGGTCGGCTTCACCGGCTCGCAGAATATGATCGACAAGACCTACCTGGTTAAGAAGAACCTCAAGAAGGGGCTCTACTACCAGGAGCTGATAGCCTGTGTGCGCGGGCCGGTGGTCTACCAGCTCGACGCGCCCTTCCGCACCGACTGGTACTCCGAGACCAACATCCTGCTCGACAGGCAGACCGCCCCCGAGAGCGCCTTCACGCCAGTGGAGGCGGGCGAGGTGCTCTGCCAGGTGGTGCCGAGCGGCTCGGGCTTCGACACCGAGAACAACCAGCGCCTCTTCACCGGCCTCTTTCACGCGGCCACGCGCCGGATCACCATCGCCAACCCCTACTTCGTGCCCGACGAGGCGATCATCCAGGCGGTCACTAGCGCGGCCCAGCGCGGGGTGGAGGTGACGCTGATCACCTCGGCGATCGGCGACCAGTTCATGGTCTTCCACGCCCAGCGCTCGTACTACGAGGAGCTGCTGAAGGCGGGGGTGAAGATCCACCTGTTCAACGCTCCGGCGGTGCTGCACTCCAAGCACTTCAGCATCGACGACGACATCTGCGTGGTCGGCTCGAGCAACATGGACATCCGCTCGATGCTGCTGAACATGGAGGTCACGCTGGTGATCTACGACCGCCAGGTGGTGGCCGACTTCGAGCCGATCTACGCGATGTACATCCAGCGGGCTAAGCCGCTGCGCCTGAACGAGTGGCAGGCCCGGCCCGCGCTGCACAAGTTCTACGACAACACCATGCGCCTGACGGCGGCGCTTCAGTAGCCGGGTGGAGATGGAAAAGGAGTAGGGACATGGCTGCGACGACAGCAGTAACGGGACGGCACGATCGGTGGTGGCTCCCGCTCATCGAAGGCATCCTGGCCATCCTGGTCGGAATCTTCTTCCTGACCAACCCCGCGACGACCTCGGTGGGTTTCGTGCTGGGGCTGGGCCTCTACTGGATTGTGATCGGCGCCATCGATATCTTCCGCATCTTCCAGGATCGCGAGGGCTGGGGCTGGAAGCTCTTCTCCGGCATCGTGGGCATCCTGGCCGGCCTCTTCATCGTGTCGGGCATGCTCGGCCAGGGTCACCCCCTCGGCACGGCGTTCTCGGTGGGCACGGCCTTCACCATCGTGCTGGCCGTCTGCGCCATCATCTACGGAGTGATCGGCATCGTGCAGGCCTTCCGGGGCGAGGGCTGGTGGCCGGCGGTGCTGGGCGCCTTCGGAATCTTCTTCGGCCTGGTGATGCTCTTCAACCCGCTGAGCGCGACCCTGGCCCTGCCCTGGAGCCTCGGGATCGTCCTGATTGGCATCGGCGTCTTCCTGATCATTGCCGCGTTCCGTATGCGCTAAAGGCTCGCAAACCCTGCTTGCGGCACGCCCAGGACCAGACAGGTGGTTTTTGCAGGGAGGGCTTGCCCTCCCTGTGACCCTCCCTGACGCAGCTTCGGAGGAGTGTCATTGTGTCAATCCAACTCTTGAGCCGCATCTTGCTGACGACCCTATGCGTCGGGCTGTGGGGCGCGGCCATCTTCTTTGCGGCGGGCGGCTACCTGCCCTATGGGCTCATCCTGTTCGCCCTAGGCGCCGCCGGCCTGCTCTGGATCTGGAAGCCCTGGCAGTACTTCCGGCGTCAATCGTGACAGAATCCCAGGAGGATATCGATGCTCAAACGAATCATGACGGTCGGGTGCGCCCTGCTGCTTGGCGCCGCCCTCGCAGCCTGCGCGGTCACCCCGTCGGAGGCGCGAACCCAGTTCTGCTCCTCCCTCAACACGCTGGAGCAAACGATGGCCGGCTACGAGGCCCTGGGCCCGAACGCCACCATCGGCCAGTACAAGGACGGGCAGCAGGCGGTCAACCAGGCCTGGCAGGACGTGCTGCAGGCGGGGGCCCAGCTCAGCGATGTGAAGGCGGACACGTTCTACGCCACCGTGCTCGACCTCCAGCAGACCGTCTACAGCCTACCCGAGTCGACCACCGTCGAGCAGGCCCTCGCCACGGTCCAGCCGAAGGTCGTCGCGGTGAAGGCGTCCGCGAAAACCTTACGGACAACGGTGGCCTGCGCGTAGGAAGACAGTAAGCTACCCACCGCTAAAGGACTCTGTTGGTTAAACCTTCTCTTAACCTGCTCTGAGCGCCTTTTGGCCGCTCAGGAGGAGCCTGGAGGCCCCAGTTCATAGCCATCAAGGTCACGAACAAGGCCTAGAGGATGGTTAAGAAACCCTTTAACCAACAGAGTCCTTTAGCTGCTGGGTTTCCGCGCCTAGTGCGACACGAGGTCACATGCACAACTGTTGCGACTGCATCACCAGGACGCAACCCACTGTTCTGCCAGTGGTTCCTACCGGCACATGCGTCATCGGTAACGGTGGGGTGTGAAGCTGCCGGGACACAGCACCCTCGCCTCGGCGGTCAGGACGGCGTGAGCCAACCGTGAGGGCGGCACAACGCCCCAGCGGGGACAAGATGCCCCAAGAAGCGAAGGCCGGCAGCCGAAAAGGCACGGGGAAACCATAACCCGCCGGATAGGTCTTCTGACCAGCCTGAAAGGGCGCTGACGTGGGGCAGGGATCGAAGTAGACGGACCAGGAGCACGGGAACGAACCCATCTGCAAGCTAGAGACCTCGCGTCATCGGAGTATGGGGGAGCCTCAGCTCTAGCTTCCAGCGCACCTGGAACATCGTATTCGACCTGGGAGCCGTGTACTTGGAAACAGGTGCGCACGGTTCTGCGGAGGGGGGAGCAGCGCGAGCTGCCTTCCCTATTCCACTAAGGCAAGCTTTCTATGAGCGCCTGGCCCGTGGGAGAAAGGGGCGCAGATGTTCCGCGGACGACGGCTTGAGCGGCGCGAGGAGCGGCAGGGGGATCGTGAGGCCTTCGGCCGCGGCGGCAACGCCACGCGCTACCAGATGCGCCAGCGCATGCTGGCGATCGGCGACGACTT
>JAAXUL010001416.1 GCA_013336035.1 Chloroflexales bacterium | reverse complement strand
GGGCCCGGCCGCATCCTCGTTGCGCCGCCGCAGCTGCCGATAGAGCAGGCGGGTCTCGAGCATGTTCCAGATCCGCAGCACAACCTCGATCGGGTCGAAGGGCTTGGTCAGGAAGTCTTTCGCGCCGAGGGCCAGGGCGCGCCGGCGGGTCTCGGGGGTCAGGTCGGCGGTGATCACGAGGATGGGCAGGAAGCCATCGGACGGGGTCCGGCGCCGCAGCAGCTCGAGGATCGTGAAGCCGTCGAGGCCCGGCATCATCAGGTCGAGCAGGATGATGTCAGGCTGGTAGGCGACATAGGTCGGGAGCGCCTCGTAGGGGTCGGCCACCTTGCGGATCGCCGTGAAGCCCTCGCGCCGCAGGATCAGCTCGAGCAGCCGCAGGTTGATCTCCTGATCATCGACGATCAGGATGCGCGCCGCAAGCTCGCTCTCTCCGCGCTGCATACGCTGGTGGGCTCCCTCTGAGCTGTCTGCCATATGACTGAGCCTAGCGATCCACGGATGGCTTCATGCTGATCAGGCCCTGCTCGACGGCCCGCACGGCCGCCTGGGTGCGGTCCGAGACGCCAAGCTTGGCGATGATGTGCTCGACATGCATCTTCACCGTGCTGACGCTCACCTTCAGCTCGCGCCCTATCTCGCGGTTGGTCTTGCCGAGGGCCACCAGCCCCAGCACCTCGCGCTCGCGCGCGGTCAGTCGGTCGGCCGCCGGCCGGGGCCGCGCCGGCGCGGGCGCCCCCGTCAGACGCTGGAGCAGCTGCACCGTCAGGTTGCCGTTGACGAAGGCCTCGCCGCGCAGCACCTGGCGCACCGCCATGAGGAAGGTGCGCCGCGACGCGTCTTTCAGCACATAGCCCGAGGCCCCGGCGCGCAGCGCCTCGAGCAGGTAGTCGGGGTTCTCGTGCATGGTGACGATCATCACCCGGACATGGGGGCTGTCCGCCCTGATCGCCGCCGTCGCCGCCAGCCCGTCCAGCTCGGGCATGCGAATATCAAGGATCGCCAGGTCAGGGCAGGCCTCGCGGCAGAGAGCCACGGCCTCGCGCCCGTTGGTGGCCTCGCCGACAATATCGATGTCCGGCTCGCCCTCGAGCATCGCGCGCAGGCCGACGCGGGTAAATTCATGGTCGTCCGCGATAATCGCCCGGAAGTGGGCGACGGCGGCTGGCGGCTGTTCAGCCATTGTGCTGCGCTCCCGTCGAAGGGCCAAGGGGCAGGGTGACCTCGACCAGGGTCCCGGCGCCGGGCCGGCTCTGGATCTGCCACTGGCCGCCGAAGAGCTTGACGCGCTCGCCGATGCTCTCCAGGCCAACGCCGCCCTCGAGCTCGTCGGCCTGGGGCGGCCCGCCGTCGGCGAAGCCTCGTCCCCAATCTTGAACGATGAGCGCGATCGAGTTTTCCCGCCGCCTGAGCGCGATATGCACCCGGGTGGGGCCCGCGTGCTTGCGCACATTGTTCAGCGCCTCCTGGACAATGCGGAAGAGCGCCGTCTCCTGGGCGGGCGTAAGCGCCGCCTCGCCCAGGGCCTCCTCGTACTGGACCTCCCAGCCCTCGCGGCGCAGCGTCTCGACCTGCAGCCGCAGGGCCTGGGCCAGGCCGAAGTCGTCGAGCACGCTCGGGCGCAGGCCGGCGATCACGCGACGCGCCTCGGCCACCGCGGCCCGCCCCATCTCGACGGCCCGGCCGAGGGCCTGGCGGGCGCGCGGGCTGCGCGGCCGGTAGCTGTCGGCAAGCACGTGGATCTGCTGTAGGACGCCGAGGACCATCTGCGAGAGGCCGTCGTGCAGCTCGTAGGCCACGCGCCGGCGCTCATCCTCCTGAGCGCGCATAAGCTGGTCGACGAGCTCGGCCAGGCGCTGCTCGCGCTCGCTGAGCCGGCGCACCAGCTGCTCTTGCTGCTCGTGCAGCTGGGCGCTCCGGAGCGTCGTGGCCAGCTGGGCGGCCAGCAGCTGGAGCGCGTCGAGGTCGTCGGCGTCGGGGGCGCCGGCCAGAGGCCGCCCCGCGAGAGCTCGTCCAGGCTGGTGCAGTCGACGATGGCGTCGGTGCTGCCGTCGGGGGCGATGGTGAAGCCCGCGTAGAGCGGCCCGCAGAAGTCGTAGCGGATGGCCACC
>JAAXUL010001415.1 GCA_013336035.1 Chloroflexales bacterium | reverse complement strand
CCTTCAACGCCGGGGTGAGCTACCCGGCCGCCTACGCGCCCGACGACACGGGGCGGCTCTTTGTGGCCGATAGCTCGGGCGTAGGCGGGCCGCTCCACGCGTTCACCACCAGCGCCGGCATCCCCACTCCGGTCGCCAGCGGCCCCTTCGCCTCAGGCCTGAACTACGCCCTCGACGGGCTGTGGCACCCCGCCGGCTACTACATGGTCGCCACCCTCGACAGCAAGGTTGGGGTGTACCGCGTGGGCGAGAGCGGCGCGGCCACGGTGCTCGAGCCCACCAACGGCTCGCCATTCACCGCGGGCGGGAGCATCCTCGCCCTGAACCGCACGGGCGCGCTGCTCTTCGCCGCCAACGTAGCCGGCGGCATCTTCACCTCGCTCGTCAACCCGAGCGCGGGCACCCTGCGCCTGGCGGCCTCGGTGGGGACGAATGGGCCGACGATGACGGTGAGCGGTATGGCCTACGCCGCCGCGCCGCTGCCGTCGGCAACCCACGGCTATGTCTACGCCCTGCGCGATGCCGCCGGCGGCAACCAGATCTATGGCTACAGGGTGGACCCTGTAGGTGGCAGCTTCACCCCGCTCGACGGCTTTCCGGTCGCGACGGGCGGCGACGGCGCGGCGAGCCTCGCCCCCGAGCGCCTGAGCTTCGACCCTGTCCACAGCCGGCTCTACGCGCTGAACGACCAGAGCGACACCCTCAGCGCCTTCGCGGTCGATCTCGCCAGCGGCGCTCTCTCGGCGCTGCCCGGCAGCCCCTACGCCCTGGGCAGCGGCATATGGAGCTGCGTCAAGGCGCACCCCGGCGGCTCACCGGTGATCGTCGGCGGGATCAAGGCCAGCGGGCGCGCGGGGAGCCTGGTAAGCTTCCGCGCTACCGAGGCCGCCCTCGTCCAGGCCGGCAGCCCACTTGTGGTCGGCGGAACGACCGCCGAGAGCTGCGCGTTCAGCCCGGACGGCGGCTACCTCTATGTGGCCGGGCCGGATGTCGGCGCCTACCGGGTGAACAGCGCCAGCGGCACGCTCACGGCGCTGCCGGGCTCGCCCTACTTCTCGGGCGCGGGCAGCCCCCTTGGCCTGGCTGTGGACGGCAACAATCGCCTGCTGATGAGCGAGCGAGCCCTCGCGGCCAGCGATGGTACGCCGATCGCTGTCGCCGCGAACCGGGCCTTTACCCTGAGCGACGGGCAGCCGGCCCCGGTGAGCGGGAACCCGTTCCTCTCAGGGCTCGATGCGCCGGTCGCCATGCTGCTCCACCCCGCCGGCTATTTCATCGTCGCCGACATGGTAAACCTGGGCTCGATCGGGAGCGCCCTTGGCGTCTATCGAGTCAGCGGGAGCGGCGCCGCGACCAGGTTCGATCTGATCTCGAGTGTGCCCGCGCCTGAGCAGCCGCGGCCCTTCCCCTTCGGCATAGCTGGTCTGGCGGCGCTCGCCATCGACCACACGGGGACAATGCTCTTCACCGCCAATGAGCTCACCGGCGCGCTACAGAGCGCCCAGTTCGACGCCGCGACGGGCACGCCCCGGGGCCTCAGCACGCTGCCCCAGGGCGCCCTCGGCACCGGGTCGATCGCTATCGCCGGGCTGGCCTTCGCCCCGCTCTTGCCCGACCTGACCATCAGCATGAGCAGCACGAGCGTCTTTTCGCCCGGCGCCGACGTCGCCTACACCCTCCAGGTCACCAACCGCTCGGTGGACGCCACCACGCCCATCACTGTCACTGACGAGCTGCCCCTCGGGCTGAGCTATCGCGCGGCCAGCGGCGCGGGCTGGAGCTGCGCGCCGGCCCAGGAGCAGGTCACCTGCACCCACCCCGGCCCCCTCCCCGGCGGCGCCGCGCTCCCCGCGCTGTCGCTAGAGGCGCACCTGGCGGCGGAGCTCGGCGCCCCGCCGGTCAACCGGGCGCGGGTCATCCTCGCCGGAGAGCTGGCAACCGGCAATAACGAGAGCTCGTACGTGCCAGCGGGCGCCGCGCAGACGCTTACCTTCGGGCCGCTCCCGAATCGATCGCTGCACGAGTCACCGTTCGCCATTACGGCGACGGCCAGCTCGGGGCTCTCTGTGCAGCTCAGCTCGGCGACGCCCGAGGTCTGCGTAGTTGAGGGC
>JAAXUL010001414.1 GCA_013336035.1 Chloroflexales bacterium | reverse complement strand
CTGGGTGAGATGAAGTGCCTCGTCGGTAATGATGCGCCGGCGCTGGCCAGAGACCTTGAGGCCCAGCACCTCACAGAGGTCGCGGAGGCCAATGTAGATGCGCCCGTCGTCCGCGCGGGCGGCGAGCACGACGCCCTCAAAGAGGGTGATGGGAAGCTGCTCACGTGGTCTCGGCGGTCGGGGTGAGGAGCTAGGGTTGGACATACGCGCCTCTTGTTAGGAATTGCGTGGTGCATAATCTGCACCGCGCGTGATCATATGTGACCTGACGGTGCAGATTATGCACCAACATACCATGTGTATGGAGGAAGGGTGGCGGACAGGTGCTGCGTGAGATGTGCGGTGCAGATTATGCACCGCGTGTGTTCATATGTGACCATTTGGTGCACAATCTGCACCACATGCTTTTGCCCTGCGCAAGGGGTGAATTTCGGTGCTGGGGCGATACTCTGCCCAATTCTCTCGAGAAGGGGACTACGTAGGTAGCCCCCGAGACTCTGTGAGCAAGTGAGCATACGCTTTCAGATACAGTAATACCGTAAAGCAGTAAAGCGGTGCAGTGGAGGTTATACGTGTTACACGTACACCTTTCCCTGCCGCAAAGAACATCTTTATGTCAATCTTTGCCTACCGCTCCTGCACGAGGAGGTCAATATCTACTCGATCGAGCAGCAGGCGCATGAGCGCGTTGCGGTTGGTGCGCCGGCCAGTGCGCCGCTTGTAGGCGATCACCAGCTCGTCGAGCTTTTCGACCTGGTCGGGGCGCAGGTAGAAGGTGACCTTCTCGCGGGTGGAGGAGTCGTCGCCCCCGTCGCTCTCCGCACTCTCCTGAGCAGCAGGTGCGCTACTGCTTTGCCGTGAAGCGGCTTTACCGTTTTGCGGTGATACCGTTTCACGGCTTTGCCGTGTGGTACGCTGAGGAGTTGGCTCGGGAGCAGCTGATGGCGGTGTATCAGCCGTCTCAGGCTCGGCAGCGGGCGCGCGCCCGGTAAGCTTATCGAGCGCCTTGGGCCCTCCACCGAATGTATTGGTGGGAACCGCAGCTCGTTTAGGCGGCATGGTCAACCTCCTGGGCGAGCTGGCGGTAGGCGGCTGTGGCCTCGCCGGTGGGGTCGTAGGCGAGGATGCTCTGGCCGGTGATGGGTGCTTCTTTGAGCCGGACGCTGAGCTTCACCAGGGTCTCGAACACGTGAACCTGGCCGGCGAAGGTCGAGCGGGTCAGCTCGACGATCTGGCGCGAGTGGCTTGTCCGCTGATCGGCCTGCGTGAGCAGGATGCCGGCTATTTGAAGCTCGGGGTTCAGCTGTGCGGTGACGGCCTCGACTGTGTCCATCAGGAGCTTGACGCCCTTGGTGGCCAGGTAGTCAGTCTGCAGCGGGACGATGATCTCGTCGGCCGCGGTGAGCGCGTTGATGACGAGGAGCCCGAGCGAGGGCGGGCAGTCGATCAGGACATAATCATAGTTGTTGCGCACCGGCTCCAGCGCCCGTTGCAGGATGTGCTCCCGGCTGTAGGCGCGCGTGAGCTCCAGGTCGAGGGCAGCGAGCTCGATGTTGGCGGGGATGAGATCCAGGCGCAGGGACTCGATGGGGGTGATGACCGTGGCCAGCTGGGTGGGCTGCTTGACCTTCGGGTCGGCGTAGCTGGAGAGCACCGTGTAGATGGTCTCGCTCAGCACCTCAGGGTCGAGGCCCGCGCTGATGGTGAGGCTCCCCTGCTGGTCCAGGTCGACGAGCAGCACGGAGCGCCCGCGCTCGATGAGCGCGCTGCCGAGGTTGAGCGCCGTCGTCGTCTTCCCGACGCCGCCCTTCTGGTTCGCAATGGCGATCACACGGGACATAGCCACTCCTTGAGCCTACCTGATGCACAAAAGGCTCTGTACGTTAAAACAGTATTACGGTAAAATGGCGACCCTGACGGTGCTGGTGCTTCCTAATTCATATAGCTGAGCAACCCGCTGATAGGCTCACTATACGGTAGTACCGTGAAACTGTCAAACGGCAAAAGCGTATTGCCTTAAAGCGTTATTACGGTAATAGCGTACATGCAAGCACTTTGAAGGCGCGCACTGCATCGTGCATTCGCGCGTTCCCCGCTGCCTGATCCCGCCGGCCGGG
>JAAXUL010000583.1 GCA_013336035.1 Chloroflexales bacterium | reverse complement strand
AACTCGCAGCGGGCGCCCACCCCGCCGGCGGGCGAGCGTCAGCGAGCAAGCGCGCAGCTCGCCCCCCCCGCGGGCGAGCGCCAGCGAGCAAGCGCGCAGCTCAGCCTCTTCGACACGGCGCCTGGCCCGGTCCTCGAGTATCTGCGCCGGCTCAATCTCAACGAGCTGACGCCCCTCGAGGCCATGCTCAAGCTCGCCGAGCTACAGAAGCTGGCCCGCGAGCCATGAGTCTGGCCAGGGCCCCTGCCGCCAACCTGTGGTACACTACCGCCGAGCCTGACCCGCCGGAGATACAGCCGTGGAAGTCGTGCGCGTCCTTGAACCTGGACTCACCGCCCGCCCGTCAGTCCTCACTATGGGCAAATTCGATGGGCTGCACCTCGGCCACCGCCAGCTGATCAGCACCACCGTCGAGCGCGCCAACACTCTCGGCCTTGGCAGCGCCGTCCTCACCTGGGAGCCCCACCCCAACGCGGTCACCCGCCCGGGCCAGCCCCTGCAGCTGCTCACCAGCCTCGAGGAGCGGATCGAGCTGATCGCCCGCTTTGACCCCGACCTCCTGCTCGTCGTCCCCTTCACCCGCGAGACCATGGCCACCAGCGCCGAGATCTACATGCGCCAGATCGTCGCCGCCGTCCCCATCCGCGAGCTCTGGGTCGGCGAAGGCTTTGCCATGGGCAAGGGCCGCGCTGGCGATGTCCCCAGCCTTATGGTCATCGGCGCCGAGCTGGGCTTCGCCGTCGGCGCGGTCAGCAAGGTTATCGTCGGCGGCGCCCCGGTCAGCGCCTCGCGCGTGCGCGAGCTGCTGCGCGCGGGCGACGTCGAGGGCGCGATCGCCGTCCTTGGCCGCCCCTTTGGCCTGCGCGGCGTTGTGGTCCAGGGCGATCAGCGCGGGCGCGTCATCGGCTTTCCCACCGCCAACCTGCGCATCGACGAGGCCCACGTCCTCCCCGCCGACGGCGTCTACGCCTGCCGCGCCTACCTCAATGGCATCGGTCTACCCGCCGTCACCAACATCGGCGTGCGCCCCACCTTTGATGGCCTGCGCCGCGCCGTCGAGGCCCATCTGCTCGACTGGAGCGGCGACCTCTACGGCCAGTCCATCCGCGTCGAGTTCTTGCACCGCCTGCGCGGCGAGCAGAAGTTTGACGGCGTCGAGGCCCTCGTCGCCCAGATCCAGCGCGACGCCGACCACGCGCGCGAGCTGGTGCGCCCATAGGGCGTCCCAGCTCGCCTCCGCGGCGCCCCTACCCGCCCCCGAACATCCCCGCGAGCGGCGCCCACAGCCCCTGGAAGAAGGCCGGCAGGCGCGCGAAGAAGCCCGGGTCGAAGATCAGGATGGCGCCCAGGCCCACGAGCAGGGCCAGCAGCACCGCGAGCAGGATGATCGCCCAGCGCGGCAGACTGCGCGGCAGGGGCGTGCCGCCGAGGGCGGGCAGCGGGGCCGCAGACTCGTTAAGGCTCTGGGCCTTCAGCTCATCAAGGACCTGGCCGGGGTCGAGGCCCAGGAAGTCGGCGTAGTCCTTGACCATCTGCGAGGCCGCGGGGCCGCGCGGCAGCAGCGTGAACTTCTCGTCCTCCATCGCCTGGAGGTAGGACATCCGGATCTTGAGCTCGTTCTCGATCTGCACCAGGGTCAGGTGGCGCCGCAGCCGCTCGGACCGCATATGTCGGCCCAGGCCGCCCTCGCCGATATCGGGCACGGGCGTCTCGGCGGGCCGCTGTGGGGGCGGCGCGGGCGGCGTGCGCAGCAGGGCCATCTCCTCGGCCTCGCTCATAAACACCGACTCGTCTATGACGGGGCCGCGCCGCGACTGCCGGCGTGTTGTGCTCAGGGGCGTGGTCGTGCCGAGATTGGCCGTTACCGTCGCTGGCGTGGTCGTGCGGGCGCTGGCTGGCGCCGCCGGGGGCGTCGCTTTATCGGCGCTCGTGAGTCGTTTGTCGCTAGCATCACCATTGCTAACTTCACCCCCCGCTCCGTTGCGGAGAGGAGGCGCCGAGCTCAGCGCGGCGGGCGTGGGGTCCTGCGGCGGAATGGCGCTACCTGTGACATATGACCCCCTGGTCGATGCTGCTGGGGGTGTGGTCGTGCCAGCTCCGGCCAGTGCGGCAGGGGGCGTCGCTTTGTCGGGGCTGGCCAGTGCGGCAGGGGGCGTCGCTTTGTCGGGGCTGGCCAGTGCGGCAGGGGGCGTCGCTTTGTCGGGGCTGGCCGGTGCCGACCCTTGCGGGCGGCTCGGCGGCTCGGCGGGCGAGGCCTTCAGGCCTGGGGCCGGGGTGGGTGCGGGCAGCATCACGGGTACGGCGATGCGGACGCGGATACGGGCCAACAGCTCAGCCGAGCGGTAGGGCTTGGCGAGATGGTCGACCGCACCCTCCTCCAGGGCTCGCACCACGTCCTCCTCGCGGGCCGCGCTGCTCAGCACGAGTACTGGTGTCTCGGCCGCCAGGCGGCCCAGCAGATCCCAGCCCTTATCGTTGCCCGAGCGCACCTCGAGGATCACGATATCAGGGCGCCGCTCGATGTAGAGCTGCTCGCCGTGGCTCAGGTCGCTGCTTTTCGCCACCTGGAAGCCGGAATCTTCGAGCTGCAGGCCCAGGCGTGCCAGGAGGGTCACATCGTCGTCTATAATCAAGATCGAAGGCAAGCCGCTGCTCCTCTGAACCTTTGGCTTGGGGGCGTCGATAGCCGGCCGGACGAGCCGGCATTATACCACTTGTTTATGCAGAGTCTCTACGATGTGATTGTGGTGGGCGCCGGGCATGCCGGTTGCGAGGCCGCCGCGGCCGCGGCCCGCATGGGCTGCCGCACCTTGCTGCTCACCATCGACCTCGACAAGCTGGCCCATATGTCGTGCAACCCCAGCATCGGCGGGCCGGCCAAAGGCCATCTCGTGCGCGAGATCGACGCTATGGGCGGCCTGATCGCCCGCGTCACTGACCGCACTGCTATCCAGATCCGCCTGCTTAATGAGAGCAAGGGTCCCGCCGTCCAATCGCTCCGCGCCCAGTGCGACAAGCGTCTCTACGCCAAGGTGATGAAAGAGGAGCTCGAGCGCACCCCCGGCCTCGACCTGCGCCAGGCTATGGTCGATCGGATCGTGCCGCCCGGCGGGGCGGCAGATACGTTCAAGGTGGTCACGCACACCGGGTGGGCCTACGCAGCCCGCGCCGTTGTGCTGACGACCGGCACCTTCCTGAGAGGGCGCGCGATCACTGGGCAGGCCACCTGGGGCGCCGGGCGGGCCGGCGAAGCCCCGTCCGTCGCCCTCGGCGAGGATCTGTCCAGCCTCGGCTTCCCGCTGGTGCGCCTCAAGACCGGCACGCCCCCGCGCATCCACGCCCGCAGCATCGACTTCGCCCTCACCGAGGTGCAGCGCGGCAGCGATACGCCGCTCTACTTCGGGCACTACTACGACGACCCGCCGCCTCCCCCCGCCTACAATGGCCCGCCCGCCGCCGTCTACCCGCAGCCGACGCTCGCCGGCTGGCGCCCCCAGCTGCCCTGCTACCTCGTCCACACGACGCCCGAGTTCCACGCCATCATCAGAGCAAACCTCGACCGGGCGCCCCTCTTCAGCGGCGTGATCGAGGGCGTCGGGCCGCGCTACTGCCCTAGCATCGAGGACAAGATCGTGCGCTTCGCCGACAAAGAGCGCCACGGCCTCTTCCTCGAGCCCGAGGGCTGGGGCACCCACGAGGTCTATATCCAGGGCTGCAACACCTCGCTGCCCGAGGATGTCCAGTGGGCGATGCTGCGCGCCATCCCCGCCCTGCGCGACGCCGAGCTTATGCGCATCGGCTACGCGATCGAGTACGACGCCGTCGCGACCGGCGAGGTGGGCGCCGACCTCCAGACCCGCCGCCTGCCCGGCCTCTTCCTCGCCGGTCAGATCAACGGCACTACCGGCTACGAGGAGGCCGCCGCCCAGGGGCTGATCGCCGGCATTAACGCCGTCCGCCTAGTCAAGGGCGCGCCTGCCGTCATCCTGGGGCGCGACCAGGCCTACATCGGCGTGCTCATCGACGACCTTGTCACCAAAGAGATCCGCGAGCCCTACCGTATGTTCACCAGCCGGGCCGAGCACCGCCTGCTGCTGCGCGGCGACAACGCCGATCTGCGCCTTACCCCCCTGGCCTGCGAGCTGGGCCTGGTCGACGCTGCTCGCGCCGCCGCTGTCGAGGCTCGCCGCGCCGCTGTCGAGGCGCTACGCGCCGCCCTTGAGGGCCGCAAGGTCTTCCCCTCGGCCGCGGTGAGCGCCGGCCTTGCAGCGGCCGGCGTCGGCGCGCTCAGCCAGCCCGCCAGCGCCGCAGAGCTGCTGGCACGCCCCGAGGTGCGCTACGGGCAGCTGCGCGAGCTGCTGGGCCTGCCCACGGCCCCGGCCAATGTGGTCGATCTGGTCGAGGTCGAGTGCAAGTACGGCGGCTATATCGACCGCCAGCGGCGCGAGGTCGAGCGGATGCGCAAGATGGATGGCCGCCGTATCCCCGCCGACCTCGACTACGCCGCGCTGCCCGGGCTGCGCAATGAGGCCCGCCATGTGCTCATACGCTTCCGCCCGGCCACCCTCGGCCAGGCCTCGCGCCTCGCCGGCATCAACCCCGCCGACGTCGCCATCGTGCTCTTCGCCATCGAGCGCCGGCGTGATCTGCCCGCGCAACCTACGGTTGATCCCTGACAACCGTGCGCCCACTGTGATGGATTTTCCACATAGCGCGGGCCTGCTGGTGTATAGTACGCTCAGCGAATAGTTTTATCCGCAGGAGGTCAACGATGACCCCTCGTGCATGCGCCCGCATCATCGGCACCGTCGCCGGCCTCGCGCTTGCAATAAGCTCCCTGGCCGCCTGTGGGCTCCAGCCCTCTACGCGCGTCGTTACGCCCGCGGGCCACGCCCTCTCGGCCAGCCTGCGCGGCCCGCGAGCCACCACTAAGGCCGCCCCGGCCCCCAGCGCGCCCGCCGTTATCGGCGACCTTGTGGTGCGGGCCGCTAACCTCGCCTTTGACCAGAGCCAGATCGTTGTCGCCAGCCCTGGCCTCTACCAGGTGTGCTTCGTCAACGACGATGATCTCGCCCACGAGATCGTCTTCGACGACGGTACACACCTCTCGGCCGCCCCCGGCGCCTCAGCCGTTGCCCTGGTCAATATCCCCGCCGAGGGCTCGGCCTTCCTTAGCGCTATCAACGCGCAACGTGATATTGGCATGGTCGGCCAGGTGCGCGTCGTGCCATAGGGCCGGTTTTATGACCAATGACGACGAAGGACGAAAGACGAACATACCTCGTCCCTCGGCTCGCGCTACGGCACAATCTCGGTGCGGCTGGGCGGGGGCGCCTGGGTGGGCGGCGCGGGGACGTCTGTCTCGGTCGCCTCGGGGGGTGGGGCCGATGTGGGCTCGACCGGGGGCACCGTGGGCTCGACCGGGGGCGCCGTGGGCTCGACCGGGGGCGCCGTGGGCTCGACCGGGGCCGATGTGGACGACGGCTCAGCTGGCGGACCGACGGTCTCGCTTGGGATGGGCGTCAGGACTGACGG
>JAAXUL010000582.1 GCA_013336035.1 Chloroflexales bacterium | reverse complement strand
CTTAATCCCCGCCTGGACGCAGGAGGCGATCGCGGCGCGCGCCTCGGGGCGGGGCGGATCGATCATACCCACCAGCCCCAGGAAGGTCAGCTCACGCTCGGCCTCGGCGATGGCACCGACGCGCCGGCGGGCCACCGCCAGCACCCGCAGCGCGTCACCGGCCATATCTCGCGCCGCGGCCAGGATCGTCTCGCGCCCCGCAGCATCGAGCGGTCGCTCCCCATCCGCCGTCAGCAGAGCGACGCACGCACCGAGGATGATCTCCGGCGCGCCCTTGGCGTACGCGACCGTGCCGTCGGGTGTGGCGTGGAGGGTGGTCATGCGCTTGGTCTCGGAGGTGAAGGGGATCTCACTCACGCGCGGCGCGCGCGCTTCCAGATCGGCCTTGTCCAGCCCGGCCTTCGCGGCCGCCACGATCAGAGCCCCTTCGGTGGGGTCGCCCATGATCTGCCAGCGGCCCTCGCGCTGGATCAGCCGGGCGTCGGAGCACAGCGCGGCCGATCGCAGCACCTCGGCCAGCGGGCCGCCCGGCGTCACCGGCTCGGCATTGCGCAGGAACGCGCCCGAGGGCTGGTAGCCGGTATTTGAGATCTCGATCAGCTCCCCGGCGACGAAGATCCGGCGGGCGGTCATCTCGTCCTTCGTCAGGGTGCCGGTCTTATCGGCGCAGATCACCGTGGTGCTGCCGAGGGTCTCGACCGTCGGCAGGCGGCGCACCAGGGCGTGCCGGCGCGCCATGCGCTGCACGCCGATGGCGAGCGAGATCGTGACGACCGCCGGCAGCGCCTCGGGGACCACCGCCACCGCGAGGGCGACGCCGAAGAGTAGCATCTCGAGGAATGGCTGGCCGCGCAGGAGGCCAAGCGCCACCACGAGGGCGACGACGACAAAAGCCGCGATGGCCAGCACTTTGCCCACCCGGTCGAGGTTCTCCTGCAAGGGCGTGCGGCCCGCCTCGACGGTCTGCAACATCCCCGTGACGCGCCCGAACTCGGTCTGCATCCCGGTCGCCACCACAAGCGCCTTGCCGCGCCCGTAGGTGACGATGGTGCCAGAGTAGATCATATTGGTGCGGTCGCCGACGGTGAGCAGCCCCTCGGTGAGCGGCCTGGTCTGCTTGGCAACTGGGAGCGACTCGCCGGTCAGCGCGGCCTCCTCGATCTGCAGGTTGACGGCCTCGACGAGGCGAGCGTCGGCCGGGACGCGGTGGCCGGCCCGCAGCACGATCACATCGCCCGGCACCAGGTCGCGGGCCGGGACAGTGATCTCGTCGCCATCGCGCAGCACGGTGGCCGTCGGCGCGGCCAGCTCGCGCAGCGCCTCGATCGCGCGCTCGGCGCGATACTCCTGCACGAAGCCGAGCAGGACCGCGAACAGTACGATGACCGCGATCACTACCGCTTCGAGCCCCTGGCCGAGGAACGCGGAGAGCGCCGTCGCGGCGAGCAGGATGAGCACGAGCACGTTGCGAAACTGCTCTAGCAGCATGGCCCACGGTGAGACGCGGGCGGCGGCCTGCAGCTCGTTCGGGCCATACTCAGCCCGGCGACGGGATCGCTCGCTGTCCGCAAGGCCAGCGGGCGTAGAGCTTAGGCGGCGAAACGCGGCCTCCGTCGGCAGGGTATGCCAGAGGGCTGACGTTTCCATTGCACCTACCTCCTCGTTGAAGTAGGCCGTGGGGCGGAATGAAAAAGGGCGAGCACCCCACGGCAGCATGCGTCGTGGTGGTCTCGCCAATAGTGCTGTAGCACTAGCGACCAGCCGGGAGCATTGCTCCGTGATGACGACTGATCGGCCCCGAGGGCGGGTGGCTACTCCCCTACCGCCCTGATTATAGCAGCTGGGAAGGGCGGCAGAGATCTCGGCACGTCACCGCAGGTAACGGATTCGCAACGTGGATAGTCGCTCAGCGCATTGGCAGCCAGTGAATGCCCCGCAGCATATTCTGTGCTACAATCCGGGACTTAAAGTGTCCATGCGTTTGCTGATCCGGGCCGATGCCCAGCGCTTTTATGCTCAAGCGCCACAAAGATCTGCTCCGCGCCATTGTCGCCGGCCTGCGCCTGACCCTCGCCGGCGACCTCGACCGTGAGCTCGAGCGGCTGGGCGTAGCCCCCGACGGCGCCCTCACGCCCCGCGACGGGCTGCCCAGCCTGCCGACGCAGGAGCGCCGCGCCGCCGAGGAGCTGCTGGGCGCCGCTGAGGCGAAGGCTAGCGCCGGGAAGGCCGGCGCCAGCGCTGCCGCCGAGGCCCGCCGCCACGCCCGCGCGGATCTGGTGGAGGGGGCCTCCTACAGCTGGATCAGCCGCCTGCTCGCCCTCCGCGCCATGGAGGCCCGGGGCCTGATCGATGAGACCCTGCGCAGCAACCCCGACTACGACGGCCGCTCCGAGGCCCTCTTCGCGCTGCGCCAGAGCGCGCCCGCCCGCGCCGACGGCGCCGACGGCGGCTGGCGGGCCGTGATCGAGGACGCCTGTAAGGCCCAGGCCGCAGGCGCGCACGGTGGGGCGAACCTCCCCGGCCTCTTCGACCTGGACGGCCCCGCCGTCGTCCTGCGCCCCTCGTCGCCCGCCCTCGTCCGCTGTATCCAGATCATCGGCGCGGTGCCCGCCGGCTTCACTCTGGACGAGGCCGACGCCGCCTTCGCCGACCCCGACGCCCTGGGCTGGGCCTACCAGTTCTACCAGGAGGCCGCCAAGGCCCGCGTCTACGCCAAGCTCGGCGCCGGGGGCAAGGCCGCGACCCGCGCCGAGATCGCCGCCGCCACCCAGCTCTTCACCGAGCCCTACATGGTTCAGTGGCTGCTCCAGAACAGCCTCGGCCGCGCCTACCACGAGGCCTACCCCGGCTCGCAGCTGCCCGCGACCTGGGCGTACTATATCCGCAGCCGCCCCGAGGGCCAGGCCGCCCTCGTTAGCGAAGCTGACACGCAGCGTTTGCGCCCGCTGGAGGACCTGGACCTGATCGACCCCTGCTGCGGCTCGGGCCACTTCCTGCGCGAGGCCTTCGACATGTTCGCCGCGATGTACCGCGAGCAGCACCCCGAACTTTCCGCCGCCGAGATCGCCGGCCGGGTGTTGAGCCGCCACATCCACGGCATCGACCTCGACCCGCGCGCCGCGCAGTTGGCCACGCTCACGCTCTACCTACGGGCCTGGGAGCTGGTGAAAGCTGAAACTAGAAAGCAACGGCGCACACCGGGCACCCCTTCATCCTTCATCCTTCATCCTTCATCCTTCAACATCGCCGCCACGCCGAGCGGCCTGAGCGCTGGCGCTCTGCAGCGCCACCTGCGGCGCCACCCCGAGGATCGCGGGCTCGAGCCACTGCTAGAGGGCGTGTTCGCCGCCCTGGAGCAGGCCGACATCCTGGGCAGCCTGCTGCGTCCCGCCGAGCACATCGACGCCGCGATCAGAGCCCTCGAGGGCGCGCGCCAGATCGCCATAGGCCTCGAGGGCGACGCGGCCCTGCGGCGCACGCTCAGCGAGATCGCCCGCCACGACCCCGCCGAGCTCAGGCGCGATCTGCTCGACCGCGTGGCGACGAGCTTCGCCGCCGAGGCCGGCGACAGCGACGCGGCCGCGCGCCTCTTCGGCCGCGAGGCCGCCGGCGTGCGCCTGCTCCAGCTCCTCGACCGCAAGTATGCGCTGGTGGTGACCAACCCGCCGTACATGGGCAGCGGGAACATGGACGCTTTGCTGAAGACCTATGTGGAGCACTCCTACAAGGCGGGAAAGAGAGATCTCTATGCTGCATGTATCATGCGCTGCCTTGACTTTAGTCGGCAACATGGCTCTGTCGCACTGATCACACAGCAGGGGTGGATGTTTCTACGCAGTTTTGTAAAAATGCGCGCTGGCCGCGAAGGTTTATTGCGGGCAAATGCCATTACTGCTCTCGCCCATCTCGGCTCAGGCGCTTTTGATGAGATCAGTGGAGAGGTCGTGCAAAATGTTATGTTTGTTTTAAGGCGGGCAGAGCCGAGCAATGAACATCGGATGTATTCTATGCGGCTCATCGGCTTGAGCGGCCCAGTGGAAAAGGCCCAGGTCCTCCGTAATCCCGCCGGACAGCGATGCTACTTTCCGCGACAGGCGGATCTGCTTGCCATCCCAGAAAGCCCGCTCGTTTACTGGCTGAGCCCTGCGTTACTCAACCTGCTGCGGGACAAAAATGTATCTGATGTAGCACAAGTATCACAAGGCATGGCTACAGCAAACGACGGCTTGTATGTAAGAAACCACTGGGAGGCGCCCCTGGCCAACTGGACAGAAGCACCGCTAGAGCGAAGGTGGGTTCAGTTTGAGAAGGGGGGCGGCTATGGCAGGTGGTTTGGTAATCAATTTTGGGTTGTGAGCTGGAGGCAGAGTGGCTGCCATATTAAAGCAAGCCCGACTTCTGTGATCCGAAACGAACACCGCTACTTCACTCAAGGCTGGACCTACAGCTATATGGCCCAGGGGAGTCTGGCCCTTCGCCTCATGCAGGGTCATGGCGTTTTCGCTCATGTTTCATCTGCGCTATTCCCAACACGAGCAGATGGATTGGCCGGCTTCCTGAACTGCCGCTTCGCAAGCTACATTGTCCGCTCGATTAGCGCAAGGATGCAGCTTACAGAAAGCTATGTCACAAGAATCCCTGTTCCAGCCAGGCTTTCTCACGCTCAGTGGGCCATCCAGGAGCTTTGTGTTGCCCTGAAAAGATTCCTGGCGCAACTAAGCGTGCTAGAGTTGACGTTTAACGGGCGGGTGACGTTTGCCGACAACCTTGAGCTGGTCTGTTGTCTGCTGCATACAGCCGAAGGAGTCAACGAACAGCTTGCCTTTCGCAGCCTGGCCCTGCGGGATGAAGATCGCCGGGCGATCATAGATGAGACCGGCACCCCCGCCGGCTTCCACCCGCTGGCGGCGGGGTACGACGCGTTGCTCGAGCCCCCTGCCGATCTCGATCTTCCCCCGCTTCCCCAGGAGGTGCTCGACTACCTGGCCGCCCACGAGCGCATCGCGCCCCCAGCGGCGGAGCTGCGGCGGCTCAAGGAGCGGCTGCGAGGGCTCTACGAGGCCGGCCCCGGCGTGAAGGAGAGCGAGGAGGGAGCTGAGGCAGCGGGCGGGGAGAGCGAGGGCGACGTGGGCGCGGCCTCGGGCGCGCACCTCCCCATCCCCACGGAGACCTTCTTGGAGGAGCTGTCGGTGAAGATGCAGCTCCACCCGATCAGCGTCTACTGGCTGCTGGAGGAGCTGCGCCGCGAGGGCGCCCGCTGCAAGCCCGAGGAGCGGCGCCTGCTCGAGGACCGCCTCGCGGTGCTCGTGCTGCGCCTGCTCGGCCACCGCTGGCCCGGGCAGATCGAGGCGGGCGAGCCGGCGCCGCCCTGGGCCGACCCCGACGGCATCATCGGTCTCACCCCGGGCGCCGATGGCCTGGCCGAGCGGGTGCGCGCGCGGCTGCGCGCGGAGGATGGCGACGGCGGGGCCAACCGCACCGAGGGCCTGCTGGCCGAGCTGACGGGCCTGAGCCTGGAGGCGTGGCTGCGCCGCAA
>JAAXUL010000581.1 GCA_013336035.1 Chloroflexales bacterium | reverse complement strand
GATAGAATTTCATTGAGTCTGGTGAGCGAGTTAGGCGACGGCGGCCGGCGCTGATTCAGGTTCAGCGCCGCCTCGCCGTCTCCGTGTACGGCTAGAACAGCTCGACCTGGGTGACGCCGTTGCCGTCCTTGAGCCGCGTGAGCTTCCGCCCGCGGCGCTCCTCGACCTCGACGTGCAGGTTCTCACGCGTGAGCTCGGCCCGGCTCGCGTGTAGCGCCTCCTCCTCCTGGCGGTGGGCCTCGGCCTTGGCCTCGCGCTCGGCCGTGAGCTGCGCCCGGATCGCCGCCAGCTGCGCCAGGCGCTCGGGGTCGTGGAGCTGCGCCAGAGTCTCCTCGTCCTGGGCCGCCTCCCAGCACTGGATCCCGTAGCTGTTCAGCCCGTACAGCATGCAATTTATCCTGGCCATCCGGACGCAGAGCATATCGGTGTCCATGCCGGTGAACCGCATCATGCCCAGCTCGGTCATCCAGCGCGGCATCGACGCGGCCGCGGCGAGCAGCAGCACGCCCGAGCCAACGCAGGGCTCATTGATGCCAGGTGGCTCGTAGTATGGCATCGCGGCCGGCAGGAGCTTATTGAAGAAGAAGTCGCGCCGCCCACCCGCCAGCGCCGCCAGTCCCTCCGCGCCGGCCTCCTCGGGGTCATCCCGCGTGTAGAGGAGCGAGGCGAAGAGCATCGCCTGCCCCGCGATGTTGTCGGGGTGGGTCAGCGCCTCGTAGATCCGGTCATACACCGCGTGCCCCGGCTGGAGCATCAGCGCCATCATGTAGGCGACGCTGTGGGGGGTCCAATACTGGGCCCGATAGGCCTTGTCGCTCATCTCCAGCTCCTGGTAGATCAGGCCGACGAAGTCGCAGATCCCTGCGTCCGTGGCATCGAGCAGCGCCTGGAAGGCCTCGCGGAAGCGCTGGTAGACGAAGGCCTGCTCGTCCTTGTCGCCGTAGCGGGCGAAGATCTGGTTCCACCGGTCGATATCCTCCTGCGGAGTCCCCGGCGGGAAGGGCGACATCGTCTTCGTCTTGACCACGTTGGCCAGATGGGCGGGCAGCTGTACCAGGGTCATCTCGACGATCTCCAGCCAGTCCGCGTAGAACTGGTACGCCCGGATGCCCATCTGGCGCCCGATCTGGTCCAGGGGCTTCCTGATGGGGTCGGTGAGCCGCTTGTCGGGGTGGTCGATGAAACGCCTGTCGCCATCGTGCCAGGGGTAGTTGCGCGGCCGCCCCTCGGGCGCGTCGGGCGCGGGCGACGGGATCTCCGCACGCGGTGACGGCGCTGGCCCGGGGAGGGGCCGGCTTGGGGGCCGGAGCGTTGCCGGTGCCTGGACACGCCGCTGATAGGCCTTGACCGCCGCCTCGGCCTCGCGGGCATCAACCCCGCCCTCGCGCTTGCGGCGGCGAACCGGGGGCAAGCCAGCCAGCGGCGCCGGCGGTAGTGGACGGGCGCGCTCCTCGGCGGGCGGCGGGATTCGGCCCCTGGTGCGGCGATCCGGCTTTTCGGATGTGGTCGTCATGGTCAGTCCTCACGACAAAAGAGCGCCGCCCTCTGGTGAGGACGGCGCGGGCGGCGGGTCGGTTGGTCGCTGGCGTTATCGGGCGACCACGGGCAGAATCTCATGCCACGGCGCGAGCGGGAACGGCCCGTAGCTGCCGAGCCAGTCGCCCTCGTAGAACTCGTTGAGCCGGATGCAGGAGTGGAGCTGTCCGGCCTCGATCACGATCGGCCGGACGTGCCAGCCGGGCTGGCCAGCCTCGTATCCGAGGAGATCATGGCGGGCACCGCCGGCGGCGCACTCATTGAGCAGCACGACGCTGTCAGCGTTGGAGGCCTGCCACCAGCGCAGCGTCGGCCCGTCCTGTGTGACGGTGTAGGTGAGCCGCTGCGGGGCGACGGGCACGGCCTCCCAGGCGGCCAGGACGGCGCCGGCCAGCGCGAGCGAAACGAACGTGGCGATGATGGGTCGGACGATGTGGCGGAGCATCGCGGCCTCGGGGACAAAAAGAGACGCACCGACCCATTAGGCCGGCGCGTCTCGCTGCTACGTGCCGCTATTGTAGCCCGCGCCTGTTTCCGGCGCGGGAGAGTCATGTTGGCGATCCGCTCTTGCCGCCGGGGGCTGCTCTTGTTGCTGGAGCCGCCCGCCGCCTGCACGGATGTGCGCCGTCTGGCTTGTGCAGGCGGCTTGCACGAGTTTGCGCAAGCTAGCCTGGTCAGGGGGTATTTTCTCCGCCGACCTCGCGTGCTATACTGGCGGCAGCAGGCAGCGAACACGCGCCCACCGACCCAGATGAGGGTTGGTGGGCCTTTTTTTGTCCCTTCCACAAGGCGCACCGCGATGGCCGAGATCGACTTCACCATTCCCACCGGCGTGACCTGGCGCCGCGTCGTGGTCCGCAAGGACAGCGCCGGCAACCGCGTCTCGGTCGCCGGCATGCACGCCAAGCTGGAGGTTCGCCAGCGCCCGGGCGGCCAGGTCTACCTCAGCATCTCCACCGACGAGGGCACCATCAAGCTCGAGGCCGACGCGGTGGACGGCGACCCTACGGGGGTCGTGACGATGATCGTCCCCGGCCCGCGCAGCGCCCCAGTGAGCGCCACCACCGGCGTGTACGACATGCGCCTCTGGAGCGACACCGAGGACGGCGAGCCCTCCTTCCGCCCCATCGAGGGCAAGATCACCTTCGACCTGCAGGTGACCCAGGTGAGCTCATGAGCGACCCCGCCGAGATCCTCCACCTGGTCGAGCTCGAGGCGCCCGTGGTGGTCGTCGCCGACGCCCCCGACGCGCGGGTCACGCTCGCCGGCCCAGACGATAGCGTGCTCGAGCTGATCACCCCGGCCGCCACGGTGGCCACCGTCTTCGACCCCGCCCCCGAGACGATCGCCGTGGTCGCGCCGGGGCCGCAGGGGATCCCCGGCCCGGTTGGCCCCCAGGGACCACCGGGCGTGGTCGGCCCCCAGGGCCTGGTCGGCCCGGTCGGACCTAGCGGCCCCGAGGGGCCGCAGGGCGAGCCCGGGGTGGCCCGGTCCTACACCCACCAGCAGCAGGTGGCCGCCGCCGTGTGGCTCGTCGAGCACCGGATGGGGGTCTACCCCGATGTGACCGTGATTGACACCGCCGGCACGGTCCTCGGCGCCGATGTGCGCTACCTCTCCCCTGACCAGCTGGAGGTCCGCGCCAGCGCGGCGTTCAGCGGCACCGCCATTCTGCGAGGCTAACCCCATGCGTTTTGTCGCCAACGTCGATCTCTCCAACAATCAGCTCCTCAACGTCGTCGTGCAAGTGCTGGCCGGGGCGCCGGCCTCGCCGGCGGCGGGCCGCATCTACTACGACTCGACGCTGAGCAAGCTCCGCTACTACAACGGCACGGGCTGGGTGGACCTCGGCGCGCCGCTCACCGACGCCCTGACGCTAAACGGCCAGGCGGCGGCCTTCTACCTCAACCGGACCAACCACACCGGCACGCAGCTGGCGGCCACCATCTCGGATCTGGCCACGGCGGTGCAGGCCTACCGGCTCTCGCAGTTCGCCGCCCCGAACGCCCCGCTGGCGATGGGCAGCCAGCGGATCACCGGCCTCGCCGACCCAACCTCCGCGCAGGACGCGGCCACGCAGGCCTACGTGCTGGCGCAGATCTCGAACCTGGTCAGCAGCGCCCCGGCGGTGCTGGACACCCTCAACGAGCTCGCCGCCGCGTTGGGCAACGACCCGAATTTTGCGACCACGATGGCGGCGCAGCTCGCCGCGGCGAAGGACCGGGCCACGCACACCGGCACCCAGACAGCGGCCACCATCTCGGACTTCACGACGGCGGCCGACGCGCGCCAGGCGGCCTGGGGCTACGCCGCGAACGTCGGCGATGGCAGCGCCACCAGCATCGTCGTGACCCACAACCTGAACACCCGCGACATCCAGGTCGAGCTTGTGGAGAACGCCGCGCCCTATGAGGTCGTGTACCCCACGGTGCAGCGCACGACGGTCAACACCGTGACGCTGCTCTTCGCCACGGCCCCCACCGCGGCGCAGTATCGCGCCCTCATCCGTCGCGTGGCCTAGCATGCCGAACTTCCTGCATCCCATCACCCAGGGCGGCACGCCGGTCATGCTGACCTCGGCGCTCGCCGATCTTGCGCCGCCCGCCCTGGCGTCCGCCGGTGAGGCCGGCAGCAGCAGCAAGGTGGCGCGGGCCGACCACACGCACCCGCGCCCCACGCTCGGCGAGCTTGGGGCCGCGGCCGTCGGTCACACGCACGACTTCGCGGCCCTGACCAATCGGCCGACCACGCTCGCCGGGTACGGCATCACCGATGCCGCGGCTCATGCGCACGCGTTTTCTGCTATTACCGGCGTCCCGAGCACGGTATGGATGAGCGCCGCCCGCCCCGGCCCCACTCGCCTGTACAGCACAGGCGATGATAGCGGACAGTTCGTGCAGGCGTTTTTGAGCGGGGGGTATTTCCGCCTCAATGGGTACTATGCCGATGGCCAGCTGTACGCCGGCTGCTCTGTTCTCTTTGCGGACAGTGCTGGCAGCGTCAACAGTGTGAACTGGGCGGGTGTGACCGGCAGGCCAACGACCTTGGCCGGGTACGGGATTACCGACGCGCTCTCCACGGGTGGCAACGCGGCGTCCGCGACAGAGGCGAAGTATCAATCCCCGATAGGCTACAACGCCTCGTGGAACCAGACCTTCTACGACACCTCGCCACATCGGCGCAGCTGGGTTGAGCAGTACGGAGGCACGAACTCGCCGTATGGTGCGTGGTGGTTCATGGAGAACATGCGCCACAGCAACGGCAATAGTGTGTGGGGCCGTCAGAACGCCTGGGGATGGGAAGACGGCGGGCAGGAGCTCTATAGCCGCACGGTGAGCAACTATGGCTGGTCTGGCTGGGTCCGCTTCCTCAACAGCAACAACTACAACGCGTATGCCCCCACGCTGGGCGGCGGCGGCGCTTCGGGGACGTGGGGTATCCACGTCACGGGGAACTCCGCAGGCGTCTCTGGTTCTACCCCGTGGATCTCGGGGTCATCGTATATCTATTTCAATGCCCCGCACTGCAACTTCTGGGGTAGCCACTACATCGGCGCCGATGTGAAGTGGGGGACGAACACCGGCATGGGGGGGAACGCCTACGCGAACCAGCGGTTACGCATTTACAGCACCGGCTCGAACCCTGATCACTACCCGCTCGTCGTCACTAATCCCAGCGGGTCGACCTCGCTGTTTCATATTCGCGTTGCAAATGACTCGTCTTGTTACCCGTATGTCGGTGCAGGCAGCTGGGCCTACAACTCCGACGCACGACTGAAGGAGAACATCCGCGATGAGGTCGCCGGCATTGCCGACATTCGGCGTCTGCGCCCGGTCACCTTTCGCTACATCGGCAGCGAGAGCCTTGAGCGCGGCTTCGTCGCGCAAGACGTTCAGCCGGTCTTCCCGGATCTGGTCACCGAGATGGACAGCGGCATGCTCAGTCTGAAAACGACCAACCTGTTATCGGTCATCGTGAAGGCGCTGCAGGAGCTCGACTCCCGCATTG